>NZ_QORN01000059.1:0-10573 GCF_014830205.1 Limosilactobacillus walteri | reverse complement strand
TGCTACAGCGCAGTACACAAAGGGACTCTAGCGTTTGGAAAATCCGAACACTAGAGTCCTCTTTGTGCTTGCGGGGGTTCAAAAACGAACTAGCAAGCACTCCTTTTCTATAGTTTTTCAATTTGCTTACGCAGGCTGTTAATCTTTGTAAGCGGTAAATCACTATCTTCAATGTAATAAATCAACTCTTGTCGATCGACTTTCCCCTGTTTAATTGCTGTGATTAGATCACTCGACAAAGTTGGATACTCATGATCAAACATCGCAGCCACATCAGGAATATTAGTAACCTCTGCACTGGTCCATCCCCGATTCCATGGTCGACGAATATTAGCGGCGATTAATAATAACAATTTGATTAGATCTTCATTATGCTTATCGGGCGTAATATTAAGGTTTATCGTATCATTGAGCATTTTGAGAATCCGATTAATTGTATCAGTCATCGAAACTAAATCGAGATCTTTGTACAAACCTAATTTTATACCATAAAGGCAGATAAAGACTGCTCCCTGCAGGTTACTACCTGATAATTGGTATTGCGTCTTAAATAATTCACCCAATCGTTCACGCAATTCATACAGGTCAAAGTAATCATCATATTTATAACGCATAAGCTCTGCTTTTTCGGGAAGGTAGTACTGTAACCCTAATTGGTGATTATAAAGCTTGGCTAACCGTCCACAATCAGTAAGCAATGTTGAATAGACAATAAAAATCCCTTCCTCAAATGTTTCCCCAAGACTAATATCATCGGCCATTTGATTAAGATCGATTAAATGATAGCGCAATTCTTGCTCATCAATCCGATCTTGAACAAATTGTTCAAACTTATCCGCGTTTAAATTCAATTGCGGATTCTGCGTGTTAATTATTTGGTAAGCATGGCGAACTGGAATTATCCCATAGAGGCTTGCAAATGAAGCAAAATAATCATCAAGCATTAAGTCGGTTTGCCCATCAAAAATTGTTGGCAATTCTTTGCTAATAGTATTAAACATCAAGTCATTCGGATCAAACGGTTCATTATCAAAGTCATCATTCATAGCATCGCCCTGTTCCATGAGCGCAAGATAATTGTGGTAATCACTATCATCAATACCACCATTATCATGAACATATCGCATAAGGCGTTTTAATGCCCGTTCAATATTTTTTATTTCATTTCGCGATGAACCATGATATAACAGTTCTTCAACATTTGCACTATTAAAGTCAAAAAATGCTTGTAAATGATAAGCCAGCCACTCATTCAAATAGAACTTAAGATTACTTTCGTAGCCCTTTAAAGTTTTACTACTATATTTTGTCTGAATGTCAGTCAGAAAAATATCAAGAAGCTGGTTATTCAATTTTTGAATTTTAACAATTGCTTGATCAACCTTTTTTGAAGAAGCAAAGTCGTAATTAGTTGCGCTCAATTGATCCAGTTGATCAATAATTTTTTCAAGCTTGTCACGACTAGCCGGCTGCTTTGCTGGTTCAGCACCTCGAAGATTGAATGGTTGCGCGTTTTTTATTATTTCTACCGTGTTACTATCATCAATATAATCGTTACCCTGTCGTTTCATGATCGCTGTTAGTTGTTTTGAAAGGGCAACTTCCTCCGTTATATCAGCTAATGGTTTAGCATAGTCACGACATAGTAAAACTAGTGAGCCCATTTGAGAGCGATCAATTGTTTTGTTAATTTGCCATGCTTCACTAGCGGCAAGATACTCTTTAAATGCTTTTGTCGAAAGACCAAGATTAGTCCAAACTGCCCTTAAATTGGTTTCAAATCGTGTTTGAATTTGTTGCTTATTCTTGGCATTAACATTATATAAAACAACTGCCAGTGTCGTTGCATCATTTAGAAAAACCAGATTCTTTTGATGCTGAATTGTAAAGTAAGTGACATGCCATGAAAAAATAGAATTAGCTCGAGCCATAGCCGTTGTTTCATCATTTTCAGCTTGCTGATAATTGCTAAATAGGTTTTTGGCTTTTCCTGCTACATTAATGTACACTTTTTACCTCATCTTCCCGTACAACCATAACATTACCATCTTCTGGATTACCATATACGGTATATGAACCCTTGAGTTTTAGCTCCCGATAGTCATTTCCCGCATAATTTCCCTTTATCGTATAACAACCAGACTTTAATTCTCCAACTGGTTGAAATAATGCCGGAACCGGCTTTTTATCAGTCACGATGATTTCAAACTCGCCGTCAACCCCACCATTACTAAATGACAATTCACGCCCTGTCGCATCATCGATTATAAGAACTTGCGCTTTGTTGGTTGTCTGTCTTAATTCTTCTTGCATTGATATTCTCCTATTTTATATGTTTTAATGTCATTTTACAATCATCCCATCATTTTGCCAATTATCTTTATTATTAATTAGGCAATGAATGCGGTATACTATTAATATAAAATAATTATTGCATTAGGGGTGCCCATATTACTGGGCTGAGATATGCAGTGATGTATGGACCCTAGAACCTGTAAGTTAATACTTGCGTAGGAAAATGCGTATCAGAAGTTTAAATGCTCAAGATAGGCTTTTTTCACCTACCTTGAGCATTTTATTTTAAGGAGTTATTTAATGGTCAAACGTCAAATTAATTGGGCCCTTGTTGATCAACTACGGAATAAAAATCCAATCGTTCTTACCCTAGCGAATTTAGTAACAATTGATAAAGTTGCGGATGCAGTAAGTGCGATTGGAGCTTCACCAATTATGTCGATTGAGGTAAATGAAGCAAGTGAAATGGTTGAATTAGCAGACGCAATTACAATCAATCTTGGAACAATAAGTCAACAACAACTAACACAAATCAAAAAGGTTCTGCATAAGGCAAATTATCGTAAACCATTAGTTCTTGATCCAGTTGCAGTTGGCGCAGTTTCCTCACGCTTGAAAATAGCGCAAAATTTACTAAAAGAATTTCACTTTGATGTCATCAGAGGAAATGCCAGTGAAATAGCAGCACTCATCGGTGACGTTGATAATAAAAGCCATGGAATTGATGCAGGCGCAGTTACTAACCAAGTACATATTGCTGAATTATGTGCCCGTCGTTTTCACGCGATCGTAATTTTAACGGGTGAAACCGACATCATTACCGATGGCCAAGTCCTATATAAAAATCCATTTACTGCTGAAATGCTCACCATAAACGTAGGAAGTGGTGATATACTTTCGAGCCTCGTAGCCGCCTTTCTTGGCACTACTACTAATACCTGGGATGCTTGTATTGTGGCTACTGTTCTTATGTCGGCTGCTGGTGTTCTTGCTAATCGCTATTCAGCTGGTCTTGGTTCGTGGCAAGTTCAATTTTTTGATCAACTCTCAATTATGGATGCTAACTCTTTATTAGATTTTTTAAATGAAAGCGAGGAAGATTACCTTGATTAATGATTACCCTCAAACCTTAACAATTGCAGGCACTGATAGCGGTGGCGGTGCTGGGATTCCAGCTGATGTAAAAACAATGCAGATGCGAGGAGTATATGCAGCCATGGTCGTTGTTGCCGTTACTGCGCAAAATACTCTTGGTGTCCAGGATGCGATGCCAATGCCAGAAAAACTAATTGATGAGCAATTTGCCTCAATTGCAAGCGACCTAAAAATTCGTGCCTGCAAGACCGGGATGCTTGCTGACCCCCTAAGAGTTAAGACCGTGGTACGTAACCTTAAAAAATATGACTTTGGCCCGCTTATCGTCGATCCAGTCATGGTCGCCAAAGGTGGTGCTAAATTACTAAGTGATGATGCAATCACAATTGTCCGTGATCAACTATTGCCCCTTGCCAGTCTGATTACGCCTAATATTCCCGAAGCATGTGAGTTGACGGGGATAACAATTAAGGATAAAAATGATATTAAAAGAGCAGCTAAGAAGCTTCAAGACCATGGTGCCAAAAATGTTTTACTAAAAGGCGGTCATGCCCAAACGGATGATCGTGCTGATGATTACGTTCTGTTTGAAGATGGAAATGATTTATGGTTGACAGCGCCACGAATTAAGACTAAAAATACACATGGGACCGGTGATACGATTTCTGCTTGTATTACCGCCGAAATTGCCAAGGGTCATTCAATGGAGCAAGCAATTATGATTGGTAAAACATACGTAGAAAAGACGATTCAAAAAGGTATTAACGTTGGTCATGGTCACGGTCCATTGAATCACTGGGTTAAAGTTGAAGGAGACGATATAAATGGTATTTGATCCACAATTATTACAAGTATATCTAGTTGGCGGTACACAAGATGTTCATAATGATGTAGATGCTTTTCTGGAAAAAGTTGAATTAGCAATGCAAAGCGGCATTACGGCCTTTCAATATCGGGAAAAAGGTAACTCAAACTTACGACCAAATGAACGGATTGACCTTGGCTTACAATTACGAGAATTGTGTACAAAATATGCTATTCCATTGATTGTTGATGATGATTATCGATTAGCACAGCAAATTAATGCTGATGGGGTTCATGTTGGGCAAAACGATACAAAAGTAGATCAAGTCTCAGTTGCTGTTGGTCACCAGATGTTTATTGGTTATTCATGTAATACCCCTGCTCAAGTTGAACATGCTAACTTAATGGACTTTGTTGATTACGTTGGTTGTGGTCCGGTATTTCCCACCAACTCGAAAGCTGATGCTGACCCTGCAATTGGCTTAGGTGAACTGAAGCATTTAAATACGTTAAGTCACCACCCGGTTGTTGCAATTGGTGGTATCACTAAGGAAAATATGCAAGCAGTTCATGACACCGGTGTTGCAGGAGTGGCGGTAATTTCACTAATATTTGATAGTGATGACTTAGTTACGACAATTAAGCAAATGAAGGCCCTTTATAAATAAGAAAATAGCGATTTAAAATGATGGTACCCATCATCTTAAATCGCTATTATTTTTTGGTTATTTCTTGAAGCCATTTTGAAATTCCAATTGAAATAGCTACCCCAATCCCTAAAGGAATAAATGCCGTAAAGTTAAGGTGACAAACTTCAAATAACATAAACAAGGCCATTAGTGGCGCCTGTTGGGAAGCTGCTAAAAATAAAGTTGCTCCTATTACTGCACACTGCGTTAACGTTACGAGAGGGAAAACCTGAACATAAGGAATGCCGAGAAAAACACCAATAACCGCCCCAGCTGCAATCGATGGTGTCAAAGTTCCCCCATAGCCCCCGCATTTGATTGTAAACAAAGTAATAATTACCTTAGCAAATAGTCCGAAAAGTAAAGCTAGCAGGACTTGTTTATCAATCGTGGTCGTATTCATCGCCAACTGCGCTAAGCCCCGTCCATTTCCCATAATTTGCGGGTAAAAAGCAGCAACTATCCCGGTTGATAATGAAAGTAGTGGTAATTGCCAAAATAAATATTTATTGGTCACCCGATGAGCAGATGCAATTTTAACGCCGCGCTTAAACCACGTTCCCATAACACCTAATAAAAGGCCAAGGACAATTGCAAAGGGTACCGTAATTAATGAAAAGTTCCGACTACCAACAATATAATATGGTTCAAACCCTTTTAAGATTGAGCCGATCATCGTTGCAATCACTGACATGATAAGACTAACAGAAACTGACCGTGCATTGATACGCCGGTATAGAATCTCTAAGCAAAACACAGTTCCCGTAATTGGAGCAATATAGACCCCTGCAAATCCTGCACCCGCTGCCGCTGCTACCAGCAATCGCTTATCCTCTGCATCAAGGTGAAACCACCGAAAACGTTCAAGGGTACTTCCCCATTTTTGGGCAATTGCTGCACCTGCTTCCCGTGGTGCCAGTTCTCGACCGATAGAATTTCCGGTACCAACAAAAAAGATCTGTGTTACAACGTGAATCAGCGTTTTATCTAACGGCATTCGTTTACCGTTTAGTGCATTTTTAATGCTAACCGGATGATAACGGCGCTGCAATAAATACCACACAAGAGCTGCAATTACACCACCGATGAAGACTGAGATAAAGCGATGTATCGGGAATATATTGATATTAACAGGCATTTTATTGGTTTCATTAAAGTTCAAAAAATAATGCTCAGTTATATCAAGAATCGCGCTCAGTACTAATGAACTAAAGCCAACGATAATTCCAAGAGCAACAGTAGCAATTGCTAATGGAATATTTTTTTGTGTCTCTTCCATTCTCTCTCTCCTACGTAGAAATAAATCATTCCTAGTTTATCATGAATAGTAAGAAAATGATAATTAGCCAAGTTAACTCAATTTAAAATATTATGTAAACTAAAAAAGGTCTTGCTTAGTTCTCAATATTAAAAGGCTGTTAATGTTCATAAAGACAAACACTAACAGCCCTTTTAACTAGAGAGAAATTTTTTATTGTTGAATATACTTTTGTGTCTGGTTATCAAATATAAAAGTATACTTTTGGTTAGCAGTTTCTACAAAAATTTTTTCATATAATTTGCTATATCCCGCATTAGTTAAGGTAATGTCAACTTGATCACGATCTACTTTAACGTGATAAAGGTTATATTCTCCATCTTGGTAGGCAAAATCAATGCCATTATCTTGATAATGAACATAATTACCCTTTTCTCCATATACCCGGAAAGTCATCGTTTGATCGGGGGCATCACTAATATGATTTTTTGCAGCTCCCCACGGCAAAATCGTGTCTTTTCTTACAAATAATGGTAGCTTATCTATCGGTGCCTTGACTAAAAGATTACGCTTTCCTGAATATTCTACACCATTCCAGAAATCAATCCATTCACCTGCTGGCAAGTATACTGCCCGAACGTCTTGCCCCTCTTGAACAATTGGTGCAACTAATAACTGATCACCAACCATATATTCATCGTTAATTGTTCTAACAGTCGGATCATCATCATAATTTAAGACAAGTGGCCGCATAATTCCTAATCCCGTCTTTGTTTCCTGATAGCTGAGATCATAAAGGAATGGTATAAAGCGGTACCGAAGTTTAAGATACTTTCGGTAGATTGATAAGGTAGGTTCGCCAAACACCCATGGTTCTTGTGATCTTGTTCCCATTGATGCATGGTTCCGATAAAGCGGACTAAAGAGCGCTCCTTCAATCCACCGAGTTAACATCTCGGCTGTTGCATCTGCCCCAAAGCCACCAATATCGGTGCCAGCAAACGTAAAACCACTCATACTTAAGTTACATAATTGCGGAATCATCATTTGAAGGTGGGGCCACAGACTTTGATTGTCTCCGGTCCAGACAGTTGAATATTTCTGAGTGCCTGCATAAGCTGCCCGAGTAATCACGTATGGTCGTTTATGGCCATACTTCTTTAATCCTTGATAGGCCGCTTTCGCCATATTATGCCCGTAAACATTATGCATTTTTTTATGGGTTGATTTATCATTGCCGTCACTAAAACTAACATTATCAGGGATATCGCCTTCAAAAGTAGCTGGTTCGTTCATATCGTTCCAAATCCCACAAGTTCCACTATCAACTAAAAACTTGCAATTATCGGCCCACCATTGTCGAACTTCTTCTCTCCCAAAATCTGGAAATACGGCGTCCCCAGGCCAAACCTTATTAACATAGACTGTTCCATCTGGATTCTTGACAAAGTAGCCTTTCTTTAGTCCTTCTTTATATATCTGGTATTTTTTATCCTGTTTGACTCCTGGATCGATAATCGGCATTACCCGAAATCCCTGGTCCCTTAACTTATGAATAAATTTTTGCGGATCGGTAAACTTGTCCTTATTCCAGGTAAATACACGGTAGCCGTCCATATAATCAATGTCAAAATGGATAACATCGCATGGTAAATCGTTTTCTCGTAATTTATTAGTAATTTCTTCTACTTTAGCAGGACTAACACTATATCCCCATCGTGATTGCTGATAGCCAAGCACCCATTTTTGCGGCAACGGAACGCGCCCTGTTAGATAAGTATAATTCGTTACGATGTCTCGTAAATGCTGTCCACCAATAATATAATAATCAAGATTTCCGGCAACTGCCGAATAGTAATAATAGTTAGAATTTTCTTTACCAAGATCAAAGTGACTACGATATGGGTCATCAAAGAATAACCCATAGGGGTGGCCATCTTTTAACCCTAACATAAATGGAATTGATTTATACAAACGGGTAAAACTTTCTACCTGAGGGGCAGGATTATCCGTGTTCCAGTTGTCATACTCATAGCCTCGTTTATTCAAATAACCAGTTTTATCGCCTAACCCATAAATTTGTTCATTCGTAGCTAAGGACTTAATTACTTCAAAATATGTCTTATCCTGATCGCTTCCTCCAGCAACATCATGTCCTTCAGCAGCTATTAGTTTTGCATGAGCTTCATCTAATCCACGATCAATTGGTGTCCGCTTTCCCCGATAATCAATTACTAATGGATGACTATCCTTATCATAAACATCAATTTTTTCATCATCATAAACTTTAACAATTAATGATGACGTTAGTAATTCGAGATGGTCACCTTTATCAAATAAATTAAAATCAGTCTTAATAGTCTTATTACCTTCAATCGCATAAGATTGGCCTTTTTCGCCATAATCTTGAAATACACGAATGATTTCTGGTGTAATGACTGATAAAATCAAGGAGCTTTTTTTATAATTAATGGTAATCTCTTGGTCAGCGATAGCATACCCACTGATTTGATTATTCATAATGTTCATCCTTCCTACATTGATACTATACTATTATTGTAGCGCGTTCTTTTTTAATGTAAACGTTTTCTTATCGATGAAAGCTATAATTACTAGTAAATGCTATAATAGATGGTAATTACAAATAATAAACGAGGCATATAAAATGCATAATAGACTAAGAGTTAATATTGGGCTAATTTGTTGGTTTCTATTTAGCATAATATTAGTAAATATTATAGAAAAAACACAGCTAATTTCGTTAATTGACAACTGGGGGTTCGCCTGTACTCAACCAGTTACACAGTTAAAAACAATTATCCTCACAGAAATAACGTTTCTTGGCGATCCGGTAACTGTGGGGATCGTTACAATTGGGCTAATGCTGTTCCTCTGGCGCCGAAAACAACCTACTGATAGTGTTTGGTATGGTATGCTTCAATTTTTAGGCTATTGTCTGGTTATATTGGTAAAGTATAGTGTTGTTCGTTTACGTCCCACCCATAGGTTAATCAGTGTTAGCGGATATAGTTTTCCGAGCGGTCACACATTCTCTACAGTTATTTTTGTTTTTACTATCTTAGCGCTTACTATTCCGCGCTTAAGTAAACATTGGCAAAAAATTTTATATATATTTTTGGGTATGCTCTGGATTTTGCTTATAATGTATTCAAGAGTTTATCTTAGAGCTCATTTTACAACCGATGTTATGGGAGGATTTCTTTTAGCCCTTGGTTGGTGGTTATTAATGAATACTCAACGAAAACGATTTTTTAACTGGTTAATAAAACCAGTACGAAAAAATAGGAGCGTGAGATAATTATGCATCTCACACTCCTATTTTTCTTATCTTAGTAGAGCCGTCTTGCCAAGATTATCCATTAATTTGAAAAACTCTTTCTTGTTAGTCTTCGTTACTAGTGACAGTGGTCGGCCGTTGTCGTTTCGATAGGTCCGACCAGCAGCCGCGCCACTAGTTTCAACACTTGCTTTAACATCTTCAGTTTCTATCAGGTCAGGATATAAACTTGATAATGTCGTTAGCACATCCCATAGGTAGTAAGTCGAATCGGCTTCATCAGCTAATACTAATGAATAGCCTTGACCAATTAAGTCTATTGCTGGGAATTTACGGAGACTTGCCCAATGTAATCGCAGTTCACGAGTTAAGGGAATTTCTTCAGTACTTTCTAAACCAACCATTTGAATATCTAATTTTGAAGCAAACACACGCTTAACTGCTTCAGGATCCCAAAAGGCATTCCATTCAGCAGTTCCGTCAAACCCTAATTCATTAACATTTCCATGGCCATCCAGTGAACCACCCATCCAATATAAACGCTCGATTTTATTTTCAATACTTTGATCATAGTCAAGCGCCCTTGCCAAGTCGGTAAGCGGACCAGTCATGATTAAGTCTACCGGTCCATCTGCTTTTTCTATCTTCTTAACCATATCAATATGAGCTGGCTCTTTAGCTTCTTTTGTTAAGATAATTCCCGATTCGTTTAACATTGGAAATGCATTAAACGAAAACGAACTTAGTCGCCAATTTGAAGGAAAAGGATGATGGGCACGGGAATTTGATTTGGCTACTTCTAAGTAATCATTATTTGTATTGAAACGATCAATAATTTTTCGTGAAGCACGTGTAGCAGGATCAATATAACAATCAGCATCAATAACACTGACACCAATTAACTTAATATCAGATACTTGTAAAAGTAATAAAAGTGATACTAAGTCATCTACATTGCCATCATGATTAAAATATACATTTTTCATATGTAATTTATCCGCTTCCTTATTTTTGCAATAAGTATAACATAATTAAACTAGTTAGTAGAATATCGAAATAGTTTAATAGAAACAAAAAAGAGATGTACTTGGAATGTACATCTCTTGAAGGCCCTAAGCGTGGCAACGTCCTATC
>NZ_QORN01000058.1:0-6541 GCF_014830205.1 Limosilactobacillus walteri | reverse complement strand
ATTTCAGTCATGGGCTTTTTATGTTAGTTTAAGTTAATTAATAGGTACTTAATAAAAAATGGTTGAAAACATTTTCCTTTTATTTGAAAGCAAGTCAAAAGGTTATAAAAGTAATTATTTGTATATAATTAAAAAATGATTAGAAATATAATTGACTTTTAATCATAACTTAGATAAACTAACAACAATCATTAATCAAGAAAATAAATATTAAGGAGGCGTTAATGATGGAAAATCAAGTTAGCAGTAATAAAGCTAATGCAACATACCAAAATTCATCAAGAGTCAAGGAAGCGGCTTACCGAATTTTTGCGGCGGTGGCTAATTCTATTTTAGTTATTCTTGGTGGTGGATTATTAGTTCAAACAATTGGTAACTTGACGGGCATTCATGTGCTGACATTAGTCGGGGCAGAAGCACAAGTATTATTAGCGCCGGCAATTGGGGTGGCGGTTGCCTCTCAATTGAATACCAACACTCTCGTTACATTTGCTTCAATGGTTGCGGCAACAGTTGGCGCAAATAGCGTTCATTTTACAACAACCGCGGTTAAAGGAGCTACTGCTACCGGTCAAGCAGCAGTAGCAGCGGTAGGAGCACCGGTTTTTACTACCGGTCAACCAGTTTCGGCTGTTTTAGCAGCACTTGTAGCAGTCCTTGTTGGTAAGTACTTAACTGGAAAGACGCCATTGGACATGGTACTGGTACCATTTGGCGCCTTGGCCGTTGGGATCGGTTTTGGTTTAGTCGTTGCGGCTGTTGTTACTCCAGCATTACTTGCAGTTTCAGCATATATTGCTCATACGATGCAAGTATCACCAGTATTAGGATCAATGGTAATTTCCGTTGTGTGGGCCCTTTTCCTGATGACTCCTGCATCTTCGGCAGCTCTGGCGGTGGCATTGATGTTGGATCCGGTATCGTCAGCAGCTGCCTTGATCGGAACTACTTCACAATTTGTTGCTTTCACCGCAATGTCATTTCGGCAAAATAACCTCGGTGCTAATATTGCCCAAGGTTTGGTTACTCCTAAAGTACAATTCCCTAATCTCCTCATTAATCCGTACTTACTCGTACCGTCAGTAGTATCGGCAGCAGTTTGTGCGCCAGTGGCAACCGTCCTATTTGGTTTCCGCTCAACATACACGCTAGGTGGGTTAGGACTTAACTCCTTGATTGCGCCAATCGCTTACCTATCACGAGGATGGACACAATTTGGAACGTACATGCTCTTTGGAGTTGTTGTTCCAGCAGTCCTTTCCGTTACTCTTTACTTGTTCTTAAAACGAGCAGGTTTCATTGGTGAAGAGCAGTTGCATCTTGAATTGGTATAGAAATTCTGATCAATATAAAAAGTTGTTTTATTACCAAAAGTTTGGTAGTAAGACAACTTTTTTAGTGCAAAATCGCTTTTTTTACGTATTTAAATAATTAGGGAACATTTTTTTAATTCTCTTAATAACTTTCGTGAGGGCGACCGCAATTGGACAATAGCAGAGAGAAACTTGCCGCTAGCAGGTGGGCAGATGCAGGGCTGGCAAACGATTTTATCTTTAATAAGACTTTTTTAGAACAAGAACTAACGTTGGAATTATTACGGCGTATTTTTCCGGAGCTTCATTTAGCAAATCTTTCATTGATTAATAGCCAACAAGAATTTAAGACGACTTTTGATGCTCGGACTGCTCGATTCGATATTTACGTCGAGAGTGGTCTGGATTATCGTTTTGACTTAGAAATGCAAGTTCGTAACTATCATGACCTTTTTCAAAGAAATTTGTATTACTTAGCGAGCATGGTTAGTGATAGTATGGAACATCATCAAAATTATGGTGAAATGGGAAATTCTTATGTGATTTTCTTTTGTGCATTTGATCCGTTAGGTGATGGTGATCAGTATTCAACTTTTGAGCTAAGAAATTTACGGCATTTGCAGAAACGGTACGGTGAAAATATTAAAGTGCTCTTTTTTGATATTAATAGTCAAAAGCGGGAGGTTAATCCGCAGTTACAAGCGTTTCTTGACTTTGCCGCGGGACGTAAGGTTGAGGAAGAAGATGAATTTATCGTACAATTAAAAAAGAGAATCGAGTATGTGAAGCAAAATCGGAAATGGAGGATGGAGTTTATGCGACGGTCAATATATGAAATGGATATTGAAAATGAAAAGAAGTGGGCTGTACGCGAAGGAAAAGAAGAAGGGCGAAAAGCAGGGTTAAAAGAAGGTCGTGAAAAGGGATTGAAGGAGGGTCGTAAAGAAGGACGTGAAGAAGGCCACAAAAAAGGGCTAAAAGAAGGACGTAAAGAAGGCCGTGAAGTAGGGCTTCAAGAAGGGATAAAAAAGGGAAAAGAAAATGGAATTTTAACCCTTGTAAAGTCACTGCTTAGTTTAAAAATCGATCCACAGGTAATCAAACAACAATTAATTGAAAACTATCACCTTGATAAGGATGAGGCAGTTAAGTACTTGAATAAAGTTAAGTAAACTGCTTGAACCGAATTCTTAGGGGCAGTTAACATGATAATAACGGCTATTGTGGTGGTTCTGGAATGTGATACAATAGACTATGAATGTAAATTATGGATTATAATATCTGTAATTAATGGCGGAGAACGAAGCCAGAGATTAGGCACGAGTATTAGGTAGCTCTAATCTATAAGATAGTTCAGATTTAGATGAAGGAGTTTTTATACTATGATTCAAACAATTGATTTGAAAAAAGGTATGGTTTTTGAACGTGACGGCAAATTATTAAAGGTTCTTCAAATTAACCACCACAAACCTGGGAAGGGTAACACTTTAATGCAAATGGACATCCAGGATCTTCGTTCAGGTTCAATTGTACACACCACGATGCGTCCATCAGAAAAGGTTGAACAAGTTAATGTTGACAAGCGTTCAGCTCAATACCTTTATGATGAAGGTGACTCAGCTGTCTTCATGGATCTTGAAAGTTACGAACAATACAGTTTAAGCCATGACTTACTTGGTGACGACAAGAATTACCTTGTTGAAAACATGAAGGTTATCTTAAACTTTGTTAACGGCGACATCATCGGGGTTGAATTGCCAACTACTGTCGAATTAACTGTTGCTGAAACTGAACCAATGATTAAGGGGGCTACTATCGATGGTGGTGGTAAGCCTGCAACGATGGAAACTGGTTTAGTAGTTAACGTTCCTGCATTTATCAAGAACGGTGACAAGTTGATTATCAATACAACTGATGGTAGCTACAAGTCACGTGCTTAATTGGGATGATTATCAGGCTGGGGAATAGTCCCAGCCTTTTTATGTTCAATGGGAGAATTAAAATGAATAAGAAAATAGGACTTTTAATGGTTACTGGGACGATCTTAATGCTGACGGCATGCGGAAAGCAAAATAGTAATAGTACGACCGTTTCTTCTTCATCAAGCAGTAGTTTATTAGTCGCAAAAAGCAGTGCTAAAATTAATAGTGATAACTTGACCCCGCAAGAAGCTGTTAGTTTAATCAGCACCTATTGTGGGCTCCGCTACGGTGGCGAGTGGGCATCGATGACTAAGCAAGCCGAGCGCGATGGTTTACAAGTTAAACTTTATCCTAGTTCAAAATATCAATTGAGTGATGGTGGTCAAGGAGTTGCTTATGACGTCACAGCTGGTGGAAAGTCGCGGGGCTTGATTTATACAGTTAACAATGATGATGTGAATATTTATCAAAATGTTAAAACTAATCAAAAGAACAATAAGTTAGCAACTATCTCAAAATCGGCAATGGCAAGCTATGTTAATCAAGAAGGACAAGGCAAGCTAGTTAGTGACTTAGCAGCCCGCGCCCAGGTTGTCGATAAGCGCAACGATGATAGCGCTGCTTCTAGTACCAGTAATGATATAAGCGACCATAAATATGGCCGGCTGGAAGCAATCAATGTACCAAGTGAGATGCAGGGAACATGGTATTCAGCAGATAATGATGCTGATTCAACCATGACTTTTGGACCTCATTCTTGCACATATGATGATGGCGACGATAAGGGAACTGTCCAGCTTTACAAGCAAGACCCACAATTTGGTGAAAATGCAGACAATTACGAAAATAAAGACATTCAGGACGCAACTAAAAATTGGGGCAAGACTAGCTTCTTTAATCTCGATGGAGCGCGATGGCTGAATATTCGTGGCTGGACACAGGGAGCCGGTGATGGCGAGTCTTATGCCGTTAAAACTGAGACAATTAATGGCAGGCAGGTGAAAATCTTAGTCGAAGGGGGCGGAGCTGAGAATTTAGTGGATGCTGTTTACTATCAATCAAAAGATTTAGCCCAGCAGAATGCTGATAAGAAATTTGCTGATCTTCATTATCTAGACAATAATTAGTTATTCCTAATGATGCTAAAAAACAGCTCATGTAAGCATGGGCTGTTTTTTATACCTTTTATTCAGTAGGCTCAGATGCAATTGCCAATAATTCACCATTGATGGTCCAATTATCGACAGTGGCAGGAATGATAAAGTGGTCACCCTTATGTAATTGATAATCATGACCATCAACTTCTAGCGTACCGTAACCATGAATAATTGAAACCAAGGTGTAAGGACCATGTTGATGAGTAAGTTTTACTTTATCGTGAATATCCCATTTATAAACGGTAAAGTACGGTGAGTCAGGTTGCGTGATGAGTGTTGTAATAGTAGAGTTACCGAATTTTTCAATGTTAGATTTAAATTGTGGTTCCCTGAATGGGACGGTTGTCACATCTTTGGCTTGTCTTAAATGAAGCTGGCGTAGTTGGCCTGTTTTTTTATCTCGACGATCATAGTCGTAGATTCGATAAGTGGTATCAGAGCTTTGTTGGGTCTCAAGGACGATAATCCCCTTATTGAGAGCGTGAATTGTGCCACTAGGAACATAGATGAAATCACCTGTCTTGACTGGCTTTTTACCAAAGAGCTTATTCCATTGGTGGTGGTCAATCATATCAGCAAGTTCTTCCTGGGTCTTAGCAGTATGACCATATGTCAAGTAGGCGCCGGGGTCAGCGTGAATTACATACCAGCATTCGGTTTTACCTAATTCATGCTCGTGCTGTGCGGCATACTTATCATCTGGATGGACCTGTACTGATAAACTATCATTAGCATCGAGAATTTTTGTTAATAAAGGAAAAACGGTTGAGTGCGGATTGCCGAAAAGTTCTGGATGTTGCTGATAAACATCAGGCAATAGTTTTCCTTGGTAATTGCCGTTTATAATAATATTCGGTCCGTGAGGATGTCCAGAAATTGCCCAGCATTCACCAATTGTCCCTTTTGGAATTTGATATCCGAAATCAGTAGCAAGATGACGCCCACCCCAAATTTTTTCATGAAAAACTGGCTTTAAAAATAATGGTTCAGTCAAAGTAATCACTCCTTGTTATGTATACGCTTACATGAAGATTATATCATTAAAGCGGCGATAATAAAAAATCGAAGCAAATTAGTCTAATACCTAATTATGCCTCGATTTAACGATTATTGAATTAACCAGCCTAATGGCCATTCAAACCACTCAAAGACTTTATCAACCTTTCGCTGGTTGATTTTTTTATTTGTTGCTAAAACTTGGAAGGTGACTTTTTCCTCCTTAAATAATTTAGGAGTCGGGAAAAAGCCGTTACGCTTGTAAAAGTTAAGGCGGCGCAATCGCTGTCGATTATTAGCCGCGTGGGGATCAGGACGTTCTACGTCTAGGACAAGCGAATCTTCGGGGTATAGTTCACGAAGCTCGTGGATAATCCGGGTCCCGTATCCTTGAGAACGAATCTGATCATTTACAGCGAGATATAAAATATAATGCATTCCGTGACTATGAATAACGTAAGCAAAGCCAACAAACTGTTGCTGGTCATAAAAGGCCATAAAGTCCGCGCGTTGGTACTTACTCTTAAGGCGTAACCATGACCATGGCTCTCGCTCATACTTCGGAAATGCGCGCGTATATAATTGTTTAACTTGTTTATATTCTTTTAAACTCAACCTCACGGGCTGTATGTCTAAATCCAAAAAATATCACTCCTTATGAATAGATATTTTACCAGAAAAATATCTAATAGACAATTTGAAATCAAACGTTTGTTCTGGTATAGTGGGAAAGTATTTTTAAGGAGTGGTAAAAAATGGATAAAATCATTGCTCTGAACAGGCAACAGCGGACAAAGATATTAGAAAAACTTAGTGTCGAGCAGGTTGAAGCGTTAGGGGAATTCACTCGCTATGCAATGCTTTCACGCTTTCATACGCGTCATTATTTGCGACAGACAGATTGGGAATTTCAGGGGATGGTTGTTGATCCGTGGTACCAGCGTGCTCATGGGCATCATGGTGAAAACCTTTATTGTGATTGTGGACGACGGTTAAAAAATCAATTTATCCTCCGTTCAAAGACAACGGGACGCCGCTTGCTGCTAGGGATTTCCCATTTTCAACAACATGCGAGCATTCCGCCACGGGTTGCTCGTGAGATACAGGCAGGAATAAATGAAATTAACCTATATATGGGGCTGGGAATTAACTA
>NZ_QORN01000057.1:0-8243 GCF_014830205.1 Limosilactobacillus walteri | reverse complement strand
TTTTTCTCAGCCTTCTAATATTTTAACGAACAATAATCAGCCCGTGACGTGCTCGTTTTAACCTAGCCAACCGCCCTGTCGAAAAGGTTAATTCTTACTCCCTTTCTTTATTTATCAAAGCTGAAATAGCTAGTAATTAATCCCTTGAATTAACGCAAATTGGACATTTGCGTTACAATTAAAGTAATTTTAATTGTTATAAGGGAAGCTTTATGAGCAATGACTAAATTTAAGAAACATGCAACCGCCGAAATGAATAATTGGGAACACACCCAAGCCAAAGAACTGGCGAAAATTCGTGCTTCGCAACACCATTTAATCTATAACCTTGTTGCTTACATTCTCATCTCAGTTATTGAGTATTGGTTAGCTGAAATGAGTATGTCGCAAACTTTACGCGCAGACGCGTTTAATAATCTTTCAGGAATTATTTCAACTTTCTTATTAATGATGGGACTGCATATTGCACAAGATATTGACGATGATGATATTATCGGTGCTAAATTACCGGCGGGAAACTACCAAGCACATATGGGATCAGACCAACGGGTTCAGTTTGTTCGCTGGCGGTATGAAACTATTTTTTCATTAGTAACCGCCGTCGTAATGGTAGCAATTGCTCTTAGCGTTATTGTAGACGGGATTAAGGGGCTTCTTAACCCTGCCAGCCGAGTTGTTCCCCAGCCAATTGCCCTCGTTGGGGCGGGAATTGCCTCTATCATTATGCTTGTTGTCTGGTACATGAACCGCCAAACTGGTCTTAAGTTAAAAAATGCTGCACTGCTCGCCTCGGCCCAAGATAGTCTTAGTGACGCTTTTACCAGCATTGGAACTCTAATTTCTATTGGTGGAGCGCTCCTATTCGATATCCGATGGCTCGATGGCGCAACTAGTATTGTCGTTGGCTTTTTTATCTTATATTCTGGACTTAAAATTTTCTTTGATAGTAGCCTTAATTTAACGGACTATTTTGATCCTCAGGCGGAACAAGAATACCGTCAGGCAATTATGCAGGTTAAACCTGTTATTAAAGTAGTCGAATTAAAAGCTCACTACAACGGCAATGTAGTGACTCTCGATGCTTCGATTATGGTTAATGCTAAAATGACAATTTTACAAAGTTTTCAACTATCGGAACACATCGAAAATATTCTTCGGGAAAGATTTGGTATCATCGACACTGATATCGCCTTTGTTCCCGATCCCCATTCATTCTCTGACCAAGATGTCGCAGGGGAATTTTAATTTTTATTTAAATTAAAGATTGACAAACTAAAATGAGAATGTTTTAATAATTACAACATCAAACGGGAAGGAACGACAGTTATGAATACACACTCATTAAATTCAACTAAGTACTATAACAACTATGCTTATCGCGCATAAATGTCTGTACTCAATAGGTACGGGCAACGGTGTTCGTACCTAAGCAAGGTTGTTTTTAAAGAGTCCTTTGCTAGGTGCACCAATCTAGTAGAGGGTAGAGTTCTTCCATCATTTTATACTACCAAACCCACCAACTAGATTGTGTAATCACCGCTGATCTAGTTGGTGTTTTTTTATTAAAAATTAAGGAGAGTCAAATGATGAAAACTACTAAAAAGTCGTTAAATAAACCGGAACCTAATTTTAGTTTCGGGGAAAGTTTACTTATTCTCGCCGTTATTTTATGCATTTTAGGATACCTCATTATTTTTAAGCATCAAGAACCACAAGCACCACTTTTTATCTCTTTTGTCCTGCTTGCTGTTTACGGTCGAATCCGTGGATTTAAATGGGACACAGTCATGAATGGGATGCGTAGCGGTCTGCGGGCTGGCGTTGATCCCTTAGTTATTTTCCTATCAATTGGAGTTCTCATTGCTACATGGATTTTTTCTGGCACGATTCCCACGATCATGTACTTTGGTTTTGAAATCATTTCCGTTAAGTTCTTTTTACCAACAGTCTTTATCGTTTGTACTCTCGTCGGGGTTGCATGTGGAAGCTCATTTACAACTGTCTCAACAATGGGAATTGCCTTTATCGGTATCGGGGCAACCCTCAAAATTAACCCTGGGCTTACTGCTGGGGTGATTGTCTCAGGAGCCTTTTGCGGATCTAATATTTCTCCGCTTTCTGGAACAACAAATCTTGCTGCTAGCGTTGGCGATATTAGTATTTACCAACATATCAAAGCGCTGTTAGTTACCGATATTCCAGCATGGGCAATCTGTATCGTCTTATACACTTTCTTAGGACTCAATTCTAAAAATGTCAGCCTAGGTGCAGTTCACAAAATGATGGATGGTCTGGCAAATGGTTTCTGGATTTCTGGGTGGGCACTTTTACCAGTCTTACTCTTGATTATCCTGGCAATCCTACAAGTACCAGCTATTCCTTCCCTTGGTCTTGGATCACTATTTGCCGCTTTATTAGGATGGATTCATGCTCCTAGTACCAGCATTACAACAATCACCAATACAATTATGACTGGTTACGTTTCTCATACTGGTGATAAAACAATTGATACTTTACTTTCCAAGGGTGGAATTGCCAGTATGCTAACTTCCCTAGCCTTGATTATTTTTGCCTTAGCTTTGGGTGGACTCTTAATCAAGTTTAATATTATCAAAGCTATCATTGACCACCTCGCTGGTATTGTAAAAACCCCAGGTCGCCTTACAATAGCCACTGCCGTTACTTGTGTCGGGGTTAACTTAATGGTCGGAGAGCACTACTTAGCAATTATCCTCCCTGGGCAATCCTTCTTGCCTGCCTTTGAAAAACTTGGCTTAAAACGAGCTTACTTAACACGAATCCTAAATGATGCGGGGGCCGCAGTTAACGCAATTGTTCCGTGGAGTGTTTCTGGGGTATTTATCGCTAGCACTTTACAAATTAATCCCCTTAACTTCATCCCTTGGGCTTTCTTCCCATTTTTAGTAACTATCATTTGTGTGGCAGTTGGCATGCTCGTTAAGGTACCTGCTAAACAATCCGCCATCGCAAATTTGGCAGCTGAATAAGTCAAATTTTATTCTTTATTAAATTTTTCATGTTATAGTAAAGGCAACGTTAAGATGTTGAGCCTGTCAAGGAGGGATACTTATGCGAGCCTTTACCCATAGCGAATTAGCACAATATGATGGTCGAGAAGGCCGTCCTGGTTATATTGGCGTCCATGGAAACGTTTATGATGTATCTGAAGTTCCTGAATGGGAGGGTGCTGAAGTCCATGGTAGTGTCGTTGGTCATGATTTGTCAGACGTAACTTACCAAGAAGCAGCACGAAAGTACTCTCCGATTTCAAAACTACCATTAATTGGCAAATTAGTTGACTAGCATTAAAAACAAGGCTCTAGCGTTCGGTTTTTTCCGAATACTAGAGCCCTTTTGCGTTGTGCTTGTGGGGACGTGAAGACGAAGTCATAAATGACCTTTGTCACACCTCCACTATTTTTATATGAATACGGTACAACATACCATCGGCTTGCTATTGTAGCATCATACTATTTCTTATTCTTCATTAACAACAGTAATCCGTTCGCGGTGATGACGAGGTGCTAAAATCTCGCTTACCACTACTTCAGCAACTGTTCCGGTTGAAACTTTTGATTCTTTTTGTTCATTAAATAATAGTTTATCTTTACCCACGATATAACCAGTTGCTGGTCCCGCTTCAAATGTTGCTGATGGCGAGATTCCAACCCAGTCAATATCCGTAATCGTTTCGAGGTATTGCAGCTCCTTTAACTGTTGTCGCGGTGTATTAATCCATTTTTCAGAACCAGGAATTTTAGCAATATCTTCAACAAATAAATGTTCATCAGCCCCAGTTTTGAGGCTGCCAGCTCCTAAGATAAAGATTAATCTTATCCTATTTTTACGTGCTAGACTAACCAATTTTTCGGCCAAACGGGTTTGACGGTCAGCATTTTCGGGACTGGTTCCATACGCATCAACAATGACATCAAAACGCGATAATAAACTATCATTTAAGGCAAAAATATCACCACTTAATAATTTGGCATCATCACCAAGAATCTCACGGGCTTTATTTTCATGACGCACGATGCCCGTTACATCTAATTCAGGCTTGATAGTTGCTAATTTATAGATTGCACTACCAGCCATTCCAGATGCACCAATTATTCCAACTTTTATCATTCCTAGTCACTCCTTAATGTTAATCCAAAGTTACTGTCGTGATTACCTTATCATAGAAAAAAGCAATTACCAAAAGAAAAAACCTCATTCCACGATATGACGATAATTTAAACCCTAACTCGGCTTACCAGCTTATTCTGGTTTTTTCTGAGCGATTAAATAATGACGAATATTGCGGATACACTTGTTAAATTCTACCCACTCATCAAAAGTCATCTCGATATTCTTTACTTGATACTTATCTGGTGGTGTAATAATCGCTAATTCATGTCCTTGTTGGCTAAGGACAAAATTAGGTCCATCTTGTTTAAGCGTATAATGCCGACCTTTTAGCCAATCAGTTAGTTTCTGAAAAGAATCTGTGTTCATTGTCCTGCCTCCTAATCTTATTTTTATTATAAATAAATTACTAGCTGATAGCTAAACTTATTAAAAATAACATAGTAGGCTAATACCTTACGAGATGATAAAACGACATTAGTAGCGGAAATAATCAGCTGCTAATGTCGCTTATTGTATTAATACACAACAAAGTTTATTTATCTTGGCCTTCAATAATTTTGTCTAATAATCGTGATAATTCTTCCTTTTCACTGGCCGTCAGATTATCAAAAAGGTGGCCGAACATTTTTTGCTGTTGGTCCTTAATTTCGTTAGCCCGCGCTGTTCCTAAGTCAGTTAAGAAAATTAATGTAGCTCGTTTGTCAGTTGGATCGACAGTCCGCTTAATGTAGCCATCATCTTCAAGTTTGCTAAGTGATTCAGAAACTGATGATTGGTTAATTCCCGCCTTTTCAGCAATCTTTTTCGCCCGAATTCCTGTGGGGTTATCGGCAATAATTGTTAAAAGATTTTCTCGCATCAATCCCTGCCGGTTCATAAACGGAGGTTGCGCGTCCATCAGCCCCGAACGACCAACAGTTGATCGATTATCCATCATATTTGGCCAATCACTCATCGGACCATTACCCGTCATGGAATTATCCATCGGTGAAAAACCACCACGACCAAACATATCCCCATGATTCATATTTGGCTGCCGAAATTCACGGCCACTAAAACCAAATTTCTCCATTTGTCGTGGGAAGCCCCGTCCGTCTCCGCCAAATGTATTGCCACGTAGCACTGATAAACTCTTTAACATTTTTTGAATTAATTCCATATCGCTAATTTCTGCCATGATTATCGCTCCTTTAAAATAAAGTATGTTAGCTTAATTAAAAATTAGTTTCGAACTTTGCTTTTTACTTCAGCAGTCTTTAATGGATTGCCAGACAATAGAAAAGTAAGGATCACAATCATCGTACCTAAAACGATCAATTGATTTGTCAGCATCTCATTATCCTCCATAATTTAATTGTTTAACAATATACTTCGGTACCGATGTATATAATATAACACCATCAATTTTAATTGTCAATATATTTCGGTACCAAATTATTTTAAATAAAAAAGCTGAAGCTGAGAAAAAATTTTCCCTCTCAACCTCAACTATTTTAATGAACGATAGCAAGATAACGTAGCAAATACTCCCAAGAATCGCTTCTAAGCACGATCAATAATCATACTGATCATCGTTCTGGCTTAGCCAGCCGCCTTATTGAGGAGGTTATTTCCTACTCCTAATTTTCACTGCAAAAATTTTACCCATTGCTATTCCTAATGTTAAAACATGTTAATACAATTGCATTAATTAACACAACTATCGTTATTGTTACAACAATCAATGTAAAAGTAGGTTTCCACAATGAAAATACTAAGCCTAACAGGGTCGTAATGACAAAGCAAGCAATAACATCTTTGGTAACCTTAATTTTATTATAGTAATTAGCAATTATCAGTCCAATATAAAATAAGATTAAGCCAAGATATAGACACCCTACTGAAAAGTCTGAATGTGCTTCTGGTTCACTAATAAACTTTAATGCAACGGTGATTAAGCTAAGACCAAAGAGAATAAAATAATGAAGGTATATCATTAAATTTCCTGTTTGATTAGTCTGATACTCATCAATCAAATGGTCAAACTCGACAATATAAGTAAAGAACAACGCTGCAACCGTGATAAAAATCATAATTGACTGTGGCGATAAGCTTTCTCTGGTAAAGTAGTCCGCAATTCCGATGATTGTTTCACCAAACATCACAATAATCAACGCAGTCAACCGCTCTAGTAAGTGTGAAAAAACAATCGGGTGCTTTCGAGTATACTTACCCGTAAATCCAGGAGCAATCCAACTAATTAGAACACCAACAAGGGCAATTGTAATGCCAATCCGATTAGGAAATATTCCTCCAACAAATAAGGTCATTGCTCGAAAAGCTAGTATACCGGAAAAAGCTTGCGTAATCTGCCGGTCAGTTTGTGTCTTAGTTTGCCAATAAACAATTAAATATTGCAGGCATAGCGTTAACGATAATAACCCTGCCGCAACAAAAAATGTTGATAAATGGCGGTCAAAAGTTGCAGTAAAGGCATTTGACATATATAAGATAATCGCCATATCAATAAACGAAAAAATAATATTAGTAATTGATGATTTACCATATCGATTCGTGAAAACCATCTGAACCATCCAAGAATTAATGAAAATAATCATCACAAGCGCAAAAATACCAAGAGTGGGTAACCCAATAATTCCATGATGAACATGATGAATCAATCCTGTTGCTCGTGAAACCATGTAGACGAATACCAAATCATAGAATAGTTCGACTAATGATACTTTCTTAGTAATTTCTTTGGCCAAATGAAGCACATCCTTCTTATTTTCTACTTACTTTTACTATGATATTTGATGGCTACCAAAAAAGAAAGAAAAATAAGCGTACTCCCTACTTTCTCATAGTTCTATAAATACCTTGATTATTGAGTAGAATTAATCCGCCTTTACTAGTAATTCTAACTTATCTATTTTAGAATTTGCTTAAAGACATATAGAAGGGGCGGATAATATCATGATTCATAACATTCAAACTGTTTCGGATTACATTGAAGAAATTGAAAAATTAATTAGCAATAAGAAACAAAATTATTATTTTCGCGGACAGGACGATGCTTTCTCTAACACGTTGCCCTCAGTCTTCCGCAGTCGGAAACTCCTTGATAATGAAGATAATATGTTCAATGATTTTTTAATGACCGACCCCCAGCTTTTTGAAAAATGTCGAACTAATTTCGAGCGAATGGCATTAATGGAACACTACCACCTCCCGACAAGGTTATTAGATGTCAGTAGTAATCCTCTCATTGCCCTTTTCTTTGCGGTTAAAGGCGGACAAGGTAATGGTGAAGTCTATGTTTATAAGGATCAACCTAACCGCGACAGATTAGCAAAAATGCTTGATAAACGGGGATGGCATAATTTGATTGCCGAGTATGACTTTAAGAGCGGCTTAACGAACCATAACTATTTTAAGAAGAATGCTTTCAGTAATGAAATGCAGCTTGAATCTTCGCTAGCACGACAGTCAATGGCTGATAAGAGTGCATTTTTTCAAACGATTAAAAAATTCTACCAATTAGACAATAACTACATTGCGCACCAACATCGCTTATGGAGTAATGATTACCTTAACTATTTTGATAATGACACTTCAAACTATTTTGCCGAGTTTAAGCATGACCTACAAACCCTACCGTTTCTCCGCTTATTTGAAGAAGCAAAACGAGACATCCCCAGTTTTGAAAATAAATTAAACCCGCTTGAATTAATCGTACCCAAAATCGTAACAATTAAACGAATGAGTCGACGAATGGAAAATCAGCAGGGGCTTTTCCTGTTTGTTCCCTTTATCGGTGATGAATACGACCAATCTGTTAAGATCAATTACTCGGAAGTTGAGCAGCAAGCACAATCAGCAATCGATATCCTTAGTCTTTACAATCCAGAGAAACCTGATGAAAAAGAAAAATATATTGTCCCTGCTAAATATAAGCGCCCCATTTTAGATGAATTATCAAAACTTGGGATTGACTATAGTTTTATTTATCCCGAAGATCATGCCAAGAAAGCAGAAATGATTAAGGATAAGTATTTAGGCCTTTAATTGTAATATGTAAATAAGCCAATAGGGCTGTGACATAAGTCTCC
>NZ_QORN01000056.1:0-592 GCF_014830205.1 Limosilactobacillus walteri | reverse complement strand
GAGCCCTGTATCCTCCATTAGCAACATTAATGTTGCTAAATACCCATGACACTATGGCTCGGTAGCTCAGTTGGTAGAGCAACGGATTGAAGCTCCGTGTGTCGGCGGTTCGATTCCGTCCCGCGCCATTTATGGGGGAGTAGCGAAGTCTGGCTAAACGCGACGGTCTGTAAAACCGTTCCTTCGGGTTCGGTGGTTCGAATCCACTCTCCCCCATTTTATAGGGATATAGTTAAACGGTATAACTACGGTCTCCAAAACCGTCATTGTGGGTTCGATTCCTACTATCCCTGCTTAACTGAATATTTTGGCGGTATTGGTGAAGTTTGGTTAACACACCGGTTTGTGGGTCCGGCACGCGTGGGTTCAAATCCCACATACCGCCCTTTGATTAAGTAAAACTTAATCTTAACTATTTGGTGGTATAGCCAAGTGGTAAGGCAGAGGTCTGCAAAACCTTTAGCATCGGTTCAAATCCGATTACCACCTTTTAGTTAGCTGATGCCTCTGTGGCGGAATTGGCAGACGCGCTGGACTCAAAATCCAGTTCCCGTTGAGGGAGTGTGGGTTCGACCCCCACCGGAGGCATATT
>NZ_QORN01000055.1:0-5540 GCF_014830205.1 Limosilactobacillus walteri | reverse complement strand
TGCTACAGCGCAGTACACAAAGGGACTCTAGCGTTCGGAAAATCCGAACACTAGAGTCCTCTTTGTGCTTGCGGGGGTTCCCTAAAGGCTAGCTTCGCGTCGAAAAACGAACTAGCAAGCTAGTTCTGTCTCACTCCCTCTAATAAAAAAGACTGAAAAAATTCAGCCTTTTTATAATCAATATTTATTTGATTATTGTTCTTCGTACCAGCTGTAGTGGAAGTTACCTGGACGGTCAGTACGTTCGTAAGTGTGAGCACCGAAGTAGTCACGTTGAGCTTGAAGCAAGTTTGCAGGAAGCACTTCTGAACGGTATGAATCGTAGTAACTAATAGCAGCGCTAAGGGAAGGTACAGGAATACCAGCCTTAACAGCAAGAGCAACTACATCACGAATAGCCTTTTGGTACTTCTTAGCAATATCCTTGAAGTAATCATCAAGAAGCAAGTTCTTTAAGTCTGGGTTCTTAGTGAAGGCATCAGTGATGTTTTGTAAGAATTGTGCACGAATAATGCATCCTGCACGCCAGATTTGAGCTAATTCACCGTACTTAAGGTTCCAGTTGTAACGTTCGGAGTCGATCCGCATTTGTTCAAAACCTTGTGCGTAACTCATAAGCTTACCGAAGTAAAGTGCTTGACGTACTTTTTCAATCATTTCGGTCTTATCATCGATTGAAATAGCTTCAGTGTCAACAGGCAATTCCTTGCTTGCTTGGACACGTTCGTCCTTCATCATTGAGATGTAACGTGCATAAACAGCTTCGGTAATAACAGATTGAGGAGCACCACCATCAAGGGCAGTCATTGAACTCCACTTACCAGTACCTTTGTTAGCACCACGGTCAAGGATCATATCAACGATAGGCTTACTCTTGTCGTCACCAAGGTCATCCTTACGAGTAAGGATGTCAGCAGTAATGTCGATAAGGTAACTGTTTAATTCACCTTTGTTCCATTCTGCAAAAGTCTTAGCGATGTCATCAACAGGCATCTTTAATACGTTACGCATGATGTTGTAACTTTCGTCGATTAATTCTTCATCACCGTATTCGATACCGTTGTGAACCATCTTAACATAGTGACCAGCACCATTTGGTCCAATGTAAGCAACACATGGCTTGCCGTCTTCTTCAGCCTTAGCAGCAATCTTTGTAAGGATTGGAGCAACTAAGTCATAAGCTTCCTTTTGACCACCAGGCATAAGTGATGGACCTTGAAGAGCACCTAATTCACCACCGGAAACACCCATTCCGATGAAGTTGATACCAGACTTGTCTAACTTAGCGTTACGAGCCATAGTATCGTGGAAGTTAGTGTTACCACCATCGATTAAAACATCACCCTTGTCAAGTAATGGTAATAATTCATCGATAAGAGCATCTGTTGGCTTACCGGCTTTAACCATCATAAGGATACGACGAGGCTTTTCTAGTGAGTCAACGAATTCCTTAATAGTGTAGCTAGGTACTAACTTCTTATCACTGTGGTCACGCATCATGTCGTCAGTACGGTTGCGGTGACGGTTGTATACACCAACCGTGAAGCCACGGCTTTCGATGTTCAGTGCAAGGTTCTTACCCATAACAGCTAAACCAACAACACCAATTTGTGCTTTTTGATCAGACATTAAAGTCACTCTCCTCAATACTTATGTAATATATTTCACAACCTCGATTATAACAAAATTTGGTGATAGTGCAAACGCTAAACATCAAATTTTAATAATAAAAAAGCAATTTATAGCTAAAAAACTATAAACTGCTTACATTAATTAATGATTTAAACGATAAACCCACTTGCGACCATCACGAGCTAGCAATTCATCAGAAGCTGCTGGTCCCATAGAACCTGGTGTGTAGTTAGGGAACTGTGGTTTTTCAATATCCCAGAGTTTGCGAATAACATCAACGAACTTCCATGCGTAGGCAATTTCAGCCCATGAAGCAAAGTTGGTGTGGTTACCCTCAAGAGCGTCATGGAAAAGACGTTCGTATGGTTCTGGAGATTCCTTCTTATCAGAATCACTTTGTAGGAAACGAAGATCAACTGGTTCAGTAGTGAATCCTTGACCAGCGCGCTTAGCATTTAATTGGATAGCAAAACCAGAGTTAGGTTCAACAAAAATGGTTAATACATTAGAGTTAAGTGATTGATCACTAGCTGAACGAGGGTTGGCGAAGATATCAATTAGCGGCTTCTTAAAGACGACATCAATCCGCGTAAACTTATCCGCTAATTTCTTACCAGTCCGAACATAGAATGGTACGCCAGACCAACGATAGTTGTCAAACATTAGCTTAGCAGCGACGAATGTTTCAGTACCTGATTCTGGATCTACGCCATCTTCATGACGGTAAGCAGTAGTACCTTCACCAGCATCATATTGACCACGTACAAAGTTACCAGCGGCTTCCGAAGGGGTGTAAAGACGAAGACTACGAAGAGCCTTGATCTTTTCAACCCGTACATCAGCATCAGTAAATGCGACTGGTTGTTCCATTGCAAGTTGGGCAACAATTTGCATGATGTGGTTTTGAACCATATCACGTAATGCTCCAGATTGGTCGTAGTAACCAGCACGTTCTTCAACACCAAGTTTTTCACTTAATGTAACTTGGATGTTGTCGATGTAACGGTTGTTCCAGAGTGATTCAATCATCGTGTTACCAAAACGCAATGCTTGAATGTTTTGAACCATTTCCTTACCGAGGTAGTGATCGATTCGGAAAATTTGGTTTTCACTAAATGTTTGTGATAATTCGTCATTAAGCTTCTTTGCTGATTCGAAATCACGACCAAATGGCTTTTCAATAACAAGCCGGTTAAAGCCGTTATCAGTTAATAACCCTTGTTTCTTCAAGTTTAATGCAATAGTGCCAAAGAATTGTGGAGCCATTGACATGTAGAAGAGACGGTTGCCTTCAGTACCGAATTGTTCATCTAATTCAGCAAGACGTTGCTTAAGAATTTCATAATGTTCTGGCTTAGTAACATCGTGTGACTTGTAGAAAAAGTGCTTTGAGAATGCTTCAGCTTGTCCATTCTCAGTTTCTGGGATGTTACTGATTGAATCACGAACAATTTTTTGGAATTCTTCGTCAGATAGTGGGCGACGAGATGTTCCTAACAATGCAAAGTGGTCAGCTAGGTAACCCTTTTGGTAAAGTTTGAATAAAGCGGTGTAAAGTTTCCGCTTTGCAAGGTCACCAGTAGCACCGAATAATGTAATTACAGCCTTATTTTCTGTAGCCAAAATGTTCACTCCTTCTGAAATTTCAGAAATTTCTTATACCGTTGACAATTATATACTCTTAAAGCACAATCTGCACTACCAAAGTAAACGTTTTCTAAGATGGAGTCTCAGAAAATTAAAATGGACCATCAAAGACAAACGCTGTATTAGCTTGCTTTTGCCAAGCGATTGTCAATTAATGGTCTAGAGCAAAAAACTTTTTAAATTAATTTGTGATTTATTAGACTAATAGTCTAAAGTATCTTTTTGATAAAAAAGAAGGAGAAAAATCTCCTTCAGATATACTATTAGACAAATTGTTTTCGTTCTGCCACCACTCCACATACAGTAAAGAAGATAGCAGCAATTGCGATAACAATAAGACTAGCAACCCAGTTATGTGTTTGCGAGTACAGGTTACCAACAACAATTGGTCCTAACGCTGCAATTAAGTAACCAACGGATTGAACCATTCCAGAAAGATTACGGGTATCAGCGGCACTCTTTGTTTTTAGTCCGAACAACGTCATTGCAAGCACAAAAGTTGTTGTTGTTCCCATACCAAGGAAAAGTGCAACAAATGCGTAATAAATGAACGAGTTAACGGGGAAAAACATCATTCCTGTTCCAATTAAGGACGCAATCCCGGCAAATAACATAATTGGTTGCCGATTTTGCATTTTTGTAGCGATAACAGGAACTAAGAACGCAAATGGCATGGAGAAAAGCTGTAATAATCCAGCAACGAGGCTTGCTTGATCACTAGTTAAGCCGGCGTCCATAGCAATTGTTGGCAGCCAGGCAACGATACTATAGAATACGAAGCACTGCCCCCCGAAGAAAAGTAATAACCACCATGCATTAGAATTCTTCCACATATTAGTACCGCGATCGGCTGGTTCGGCACTATTATTTGCTCGTTGATTGTAACGTAAGTTTGGTAGCCAGATAATTGCAGCGACTAATGCGATTAAACTAATGATAATTACGGCTGTTTCCCAACTAGTAGCATGAGTAATAGGGGTAATCACGTATGCCCCGATTGCTGCAAATAATGTCATTGCAACATTATACATACCGGTCACGCTGCCAATGCGTTCGGGCAGTTTATCCGAGATAATTGCTGGTAAAAGAACATTGATACAGGTGATGGCAGCTCCAACTAAAATAGTACCAAGCATTAATGCGGAAAAATTTAAAATTCGCAGATATGAACCAATAAACATCAAAATCATTGCTAATTCAATTGTTAGTTCATTTCCAATACGTTGTGCTAGGGCAGAAACGACCGAAGATAGCAACCCAAAACAAAGTAATGGGATAGTAGTTAGGATTCCCAAACTGGTTGTCTCAACGTTGAATGTATTTGCAATATCTTTGATAACAGATGGGATTGCTGTAATAGGCATCCGCATACAAACCCCTAAAAGCAATAGACCAAGGATTAGTAGCGGACTATGTTTTTTGATTTTTTCCAAAAAGTTCATCCTTTCTTATTTTATAATATTTAATATCGGCCTGATTGATAGACTAGACAATTATATCATAATGCACCCTTAGTTATGATTAATATACGGTTAGAAGTAACTAATCCAATTGACGTAATGCAATTCAAAACATATAATCAACAGTGAATCTTTTTTCGGAGGAATACTATGACGGCAATATACCCGTACCTAACATTTGAAAATGCTAAGGAAGCCATGACTTATTATGAACAAGACTTTGGGGCAGAGATTACGTACCATGAGCCTTTATCAAAAGAGCAAGCAGAAAACCTTGGATTACCAATTGACCAGTTAAATCAAACTACGATGCGCGGAGAATTTATGATTGCAGGACAAAAAATTATTTGTGCAGATGCAACAATGGGGCATCCGCAAACATCAACTTTGATTTCTATAATGCTCGATTTTCAAAATGATGAGGAAGATGCGCGTAATCTATTTAATCGTTTAGCAAAATCAGAAAATCAACGAGTAACAGTGCCGTTCGGTGATTGGATATTAAATGATTTGATGGGCCAAATAGTGGATAAGTACGGGATAACATGGCTAATTAGTGCAAATAAGAATAAGGAATAGAATAGCTTGTCAATAGTGATATATGTCATACAAAAATATAAAGGGAGGCTGGAAATTTATTTCTCCAGTCTCCCTTTATATTAATGTCTTTAGACCTAGTTGAGTGCGTGAGCGAAGCGAATGCACGAAACAAAAAACCACCTGCTATGCGGGTGGGCGATAAAAATTATATAAAAAAGGCCTCTTTTGCCTTAAGATGAAGGTGTTCAAGCCAAAGTCAAT
>NZ_QORN01000054.1:0-30164 GCF_014830205.1 Limosilactobacillus walteri | reverse complement strand
TTAACCACTTGACTAACGGGCCAAAATTATTAACACAAAGCGGGTAACGAGAATCGAACTCGCGACAACAGCTTGGAAGGCTGTGGTTTTACCACTAAACTATACCCGCATATCAGCGACGAATATAATAATATCAAGTTCTTTTTGAAATTGCAATAGTTTTTCTAAAAAAAGAAAAACTATTTTGTAAACATAGAAAAATCACCCTATTTTCGGGTGATTCACGCAGGTTTTAATCTTTTTGCCAAATCCCTAAACAGACAGAAACAATTATTACTAAAACGACTGCACCAATAATTGATGGAATAATTGCCATTCCAGCTATTTGCGGTCCCCATGAGCCAAGAATCCATTCACCAAGACTGGAACCAAGCAATCCGGCAATTATATTTGCAATCCATCCCATTGAGCTACCACGTTTTGTAATTGCTCCTGCAATCAAACCAATAATTCCACCAACGATCAATACCCAGATCCAGTGTAACATTTAATCCACTTCCTTTCGCTTGTAACCTGTTACATCTATTACTTGTATTTTATTTTGCCATAGTAATTAGTTCAGTAAAATAAAGTAAGCACTATCTTAACTATTTTATATGTGTTTTTTCATGCTAACTTCATCGTGTATAAAGATATGGATAAAAAAAGAACACAAGGAGTTTTCTCCTTGTGTTCTTTAAGCCAGATCGGGAAAACAGGATTCGAACCTGCGACCCCCTGGTCCCAAACCAGGTGCTCTACCAAGCTGAGCTATTTCCCGAAAAGTGCCGAGGACCGGGATCGAACCGGTACGGTTATCACTAACCGCAGGATTTTAAGTCCTGTGCGTCTGCCAATTCCGCCACCCCGGCATAATATGAACTGGCTAAGCGGAAGACGGGATTCGAACCCGCGACCCCCACCATGGCAAGGTGATGTTCTACCACTGAACTACTTCCGCAAAAGTGACCCGTGCGGGATTTGAACCCACGATACCAGCGTGAAAGGCTGGTGTCTTAACCACTTGACTAACGGGTCAGACGTGTTATATTAATCACTCACGATAATCGTAAATGATAACTTGTCATTCACAACGTTATTAATAATACCAAGTGATGCAAAAATTAGCAAGGCTTTTTTTATAATTATTTTAAAAAATAAATATAAAAGCAAATGTAAGTATTCGAGGCATCATTACATATGGTTGTCTATAGTCTATTACCATCTTATACATTAGATATAAGACGGTTAATAGTTTTAACTGCTTGATTAGATCTATATTTACTAATACTCAGTAGATCTTCAATAATCAGATAATGAATAAAATAAAACTTTACTATTTAATAGAAAATTGCTAAAATGTTACTTGTTCATTATAAACGGGAAATAGCTCAGCTTGGTAGAGCACCTGGTTTGGGACCAGGGGGTCGCAGGTTCGAATCCTGTTTTCCCGATTTGAATTTTTTGGTCGTTGGAAGTATCTTCTTTCATACGACTTTTTTAATACCATTTAATTAGGAAGGCAGGAAAACTAATGGAAGCAGATAAATATATAAAATTAATTCAAGAAGAATTAAGTAACCTTCCTGATTATGTTAATGAGTACTATTTAGGGACAAACCATGCAGTTACGACCACTTATCAGTATTTAACCGAAATCAGACGTTTTTTCGACTGGTTACGTTCAAGTGGGCTTGTTATTGCTACTTCAAATAAGGATATACCTGTTAATACACTAGCTGAACTTCGACGAAACGATATAATGTTATATATCGATTATTTACAGCATACTACTAATGCTCAGGGACGATTGAACTCCCCGACTTCAATTAACCGTTCAATTAATGCATTGCGTTCTTTATATAAATTTTTGACAGTTACCGCAGATAATAATAATGGTGACTCATATTTTGACCGTAACGTCATGCTAAAAATTGATTCACTTAATGATACTAAGACCTTAAATTATCGTGCACATTCTCTTGCGTCACATATGTATCGTGGAGAAATGAAATTCGATTTTATTAATTTTATTGAAAATGAATATCCTCATAAATGTGATAAAAGAGCTTTACCAGCATATAAAATAAATAAAGAACGTGATATAGCGATCATCGCGCTGATTCTCGGTACTGGTGTCAGAGTATCAGAAGCCGCAAATATTAATCTTGCTGACCTAAACTTAAAACAATCATTATTAGACGTTACCCGAAAAGGTGGCCAGCGAGACTCGGTGCCAATTGCTCCTTGGGCGGTTAATTATATTCAGACTTACCAAATAATTCGTGCTCAACGATACCATGCATTGAAGAAAGACATAGCCTTTTTCCTTACCTTGTACCATAACCAGACAAGACGAATGACGGCTAATGCAATTGAGAAAATGGTTAAAAAATATTCGACAGCCTTTGGTCACCCACTCACCCCGCATAAGCTTCGACATACCCTAGCGTCTGAAATGTATGAGGTTACAAAAGATCAAGTATTAGTGGCCCAACAATTAGGACAAAAAGGAACTTCTGCAACAGACCTATATACTCACGTTGATCAAAAACAGCAACGCGAGGCTTTAGATCAGATCAGTAAGTCAACTGATTAATTAAAAATTGAATTATCCCCTTTTCGCCAAACGTTATCTCCGCTATAATAGAGAACGGTGTATATCTTAAATGGAGGAGAAAATTTTGGGCTTTATTACATCTTTTTTTGGAAAGAAACATTATGTCTGTCCATTCTGTCACGAGCACTACACCTTTTCTGGTCTTCATGCTCGCAAACTAACAGATAAGAACGGACATATTCATTGTTATTATTGTCGACGTAATTTGCAACAATTACATTAGACTGATCAATGATTAAATTAGTTTCCAAAAATAAAATCTTCAAAATAAAAACAAACCACTAAGCTATGAATCAGCCTAGTGGTTTGTTTTTTGTTAGAAAATTGTATTAATAATAACGACGCTTATTAGCACCTGCAAGACCGAACATTCCAAGTAAAGTTGCGATTCCAAGTCCTAAAGCAGCTTTGTTAGATGCATTACCAGTTTGTGGTAATTGAACCGGTTGAGTTTCAGGTTGCTTTGGATCTTCAGGGGTTTCTGGAGTTAAAGGAACTTCTGGAGTGTTAGGAGTCTCTGGCGTTTGAGGTGTTCCAGGATTTTCAGGAGTCTTTGGTGTTTTTGGAGTATTAGGAGTCTCTGGCGTTTCTGGAGTTGTTGGTGTAGTTGGATTTTCAGGTTCCTTAGGGTCATGTTGTTTTAAACCATAACCAATTAAATCCCAATCTACAGGTTTATCGCGTTCTCCTGGTAAAGCTGCAGAGTCTAAATCACCTAGCATACTAAGGTTTTCACTTGAATCGTCCCAAATCCAATCACCCTGGTTAGTCATCTTAGCTAAAACAGTAGTAGTATTATCTGGGTTAATTTGAAGCAGAAAACTAGGTGCCCACGTAGAATCCATACCTTTACCAGCTACTTCGTTACGATTAGTAATATAGGAAGTAACAAGGAGTTGATTATCCTTACCAGCTACGGGCACAGCATAGTATGAGTATGTTGCTGTTCGCCAGTTTGCAGGAACGGAAGCAGTTAATACTACACCAGATTCATTTAGTGGTTTATAGGTTCCAGTAAGGCTATCTGCTACATAACCAATCATTGCAACATTATCGCCAACTGCATAGTTAGCTTTCATCCATGCATCATCATTACTTCCGCGATTTAGACGGGTTGCCGCAAATAAGTAATATTTATCACCAAGTTTCACAACATTAGGACGTTCAATTTCGTCACTAACCATTGGTGCAGAGAGTAGTGGCGAATAAACTTGAGCAACTTGGGGATTCTTTTCATCATTATTAAGCTTGAGAATACCAATAGCAGCATTAGCCCAAGTAGCACGACTCTTAATATCAGAATTTGAAAGAATCTGGAATAAGCTATGGATATTAAAGGCATCATTTCCTCCATAGTTTACCCAATTATAAATTTGATCATCACCTTGATAGTTTTCAAGACCAGTACTTGCTTCAAAGACTAAATAACGATCGCCGTTTTCGTCTTCAATTACGTGAGCATCACGCATTGCAATATTGTCGGCACCTTTATTAGTTGCACGCCATTGCTCGTAAGTTTGGTAATAGTAGCCATCACCTTCAAAGACAACATGATCATTTGCCACTTGTGCAATTGATACGTTACCGTCATTGTTGTTTAGGTAGAGCGTAGCACTTGCAATTTTTTGATGGTTCGTATTGTTATCTGATGTATCAACTTTTGTATAGAATAATTGAATCGAATTATCACTATTTAGTACCGCAGAGCCAGACCATTCTTGGGATAGAGCAGTTGCATTATAGCCAAAGATAGCCCCAGCATTTTTCCAGTGGCTTAATTCATTATCCCCGTACTTATTGTACAGAAGGTAAATATGGTTATCATTTTGGTTAGGAACACCCATCATTGCGATTACTAATTGGTAGCCATTCCAATTAGCGACCTGACCAGTTCGTACATCTTGGACTGGCCACGAATCCCATACGTCCAATGGTTGAACAATATTTGTTTGTGCATCTTTAGTAGTAGCTGCTGGCATATTTTTAATTTCGCTAGCCTTAAAGAATGGTACTGCATAACGACCATCTTGCTTAATTAATGTATCAGCGATCTTTTGAAAATCGTTATAAGTCATCTGAGTACCAGATTTAGCAACCTTAGAAAAGTTGAGTTTGTTTAATGCTTTGATTTGGTCAGCGGTTAAACTAGCAGGATCAATTCCGACATTTTTAACAACTTTTTCAGCTTCTTTATTTAACTTAGCAGTGTCTTTCTTTTCTGTAGTTTTTTCGCTACTTAAATCAGCACTATCGTTATCTCTGGCAGCATTGTCATTATTATCATGAACAGCTGGTGTAGCAGTCTTTAGATTAGTATTCTTAGAAGTAACATCCGTATTTGCCGTTGTACTATTATCATCTGCTGCTGATGACTTATCACTTGAAGCAGCTGCTGAAACAGCAGCAGATTGACTAGCATTGTCTTTAGCTACAGATGAAGCACTATTTACACTTACAGAATCATTAGTAACTGCACTGCTAGCAGAAGCAACTTCACTACTACCCAGCACAACACTTTGACCCGCGTTATTATCTTCAGTTGAAGTTTGAAGAGTTACTGGCGTATTACTTTCCTTTGCTTCCGTACTATTTGCTGATGCACTAACCGTCGATACACTTAAAGCTAATGCAACAGTAGATAATGTGACAACGGTCCAGTTCTTACCGCTTTTGTACATCTTTTTATGTTCTTTGCGTTCTAGCATGATAACCAATCCCCGTTTCTTTTTTTATAGCTTTCTTGTCAAACGTTTAACATTTTACTATACGTATTTTATTATGTTTAACAAACTTTCTCAAGGTTTTATTCATAAAAATTTCATAATTAAAGTTTTTTAAGTCATTTCCCTTATCCTTGGTGCTTAATTTTCGTATTTCCTTCTGAGAAGAATTCAAACGATCAACTACCCATTAAAATTAATTTCATTTGGTCTCAGAGCTAATTGCTCTTTTAGACGCTCGTTTTTCATAATTTTTAAAATAGTAAGACTCTTTTGATAAAAGAGTCTTACTATAAAGTGCTACAAATACTAATATAATAGGCTTTTAAAATTGTATATTTTCTTGTAAGACTGTTGTATAATTTTATTAAAAAAGTGTCTCACGATTATAATGGTTAATTTAGCCCTTTTAGGTGAGAAAAAAGGAGTATTTTTTTATGTTATATAATGCAGCATTAGTTTTAGAAGGTGGCGCATTCCGTGGTCAGTATACTGCTGGCATTGTTGATACATTTCTAGCCCACCACATTGAATTTCGCAGTGTAATTGGTGTATCCGCGGGTTCATTATGTGGGGTTAATTTTGTATCAAAACAATATGGTCGAGCAGCCAATATTAATATTAACCACCGACATGACCGTAACTATATATCAATGGCTCGTGTATTTAAGAAACAAATTATTAACCTTGATTATTTATTTGAAGATCATGGTTATTCATGGCAAAATTTCAACGAAGAAGCCTATCGACGCTCTGCTTCCCACTTTACTGCAGTTGCAACTTCCGTAAAAACAGGTAAAACAGTATTATTTACGGATCCAATTGGCGACGATCTCACGAATGCTCTTAAGGCATCTTCTTCAATGCCATTTTTATCAGATCCGCAAGAAACCGCCCAAGGTCCATGTCTTGATGGTGGAATTACTGATTCAATTCCATTTGATATCGCACAACAACAAGGTTATGACAAAATTGTTGTTGTACGGACACGCGATATTAGTTATCGAAAGAAGCCTTCAAGTCCGGCTGTCAAACGCCTCTACAATTTAGTATATAAAGATCACCCTGAATTTGCTAAAGCGGGTATCAATCGTCCAATAGTTTATAATCACCAAATCGCCGAAATTAGTCATCTTGTTCATGAAGGAAAGATTTTTAATATTGCACCTACTAAGCCAATTAAAATCAAACGGATTGAAGGAAATATTAAAAAAATCCGTGCCCTTTATGAGACCGGACGTAAAGAAGGTGAAGAAACAATTCCGTCATTAGTTAAATATCTCGAAAACTAATAAAGGATGAAATATTATGTCAACTAAAAAGAGAATATACATTCCTAAAAATAAAACAAATGGACAACGTAAAGGTAATCGCAAAATCTGGGTTGAAAACGTAAAATTTTTGACATTAGAGGAATATGATCGATTAAGAGAAACAATCAAACTCCACTCACGGCCAGAGCTAATCAATCGTAACCTTTTATTAATTGCGATTGCACTTAACAATGGCTTGCGAGCATCAGATGTTGTTACCTTACGTGTCGGTCACGTTTTGAATAAAACTAAAACTCGTGTGATTGAACAAAAGACTGGGAAAGCTAAAACTCTCTTTTGGAATAATTGCTTAGCTGAGATTATTGATTATCTCAACGACCTTGACTACCATGATGAAAATGATTATTTATTTCCAGGTAAACAAGATGGTCATTTTTCTGTCCATGGATTTTATGAAATGCTTCAACGAATGGCTCGCAAAACAGGTGATGGTAAAATCGTTGCCAAAATTGGCACACACTCATTCCGTAAAACTTTTGGCCGCCAATTATATAAAAAGGGAGTTAATGTTGAAATTATCTCGCAACTATTTAACCACTCTTCCGAACGAAATACTCGCCACTATTTGGGGATTGAACAAGAAGACCTTGATAAAGTAGTCCAGAATTTTAAATTTGAATAATTTTATGTACAAATATTATGTAAACTAAAAATGATCACTTTTCCTAATTGTCGTCACCCACTAATATTAGCTATGATATAAGATAGTTTTAATGATTTAGGAAGGTGACAAAATGAAAACAGGAGTTGTTGAAAAAAAACAGCTTTGGGGAATTGAATTAAATTTGATTTCACTTCTTTTTAGCAGTATTAGTCCAGTTCTTAATAAATTCTCGCTTATAAGCTTAAGTCCAGTTGTCGGCGGAATTTTTACCAGTATTTTTGCTGCAATTTTTGTTCTTACAACGATTTTAATAACTCGCCAACATATTTCTTTGCGTAGTCTGCGAAATCCATGGTTATGGCTTTTAGGTGGTACTAATGCAATCGGTATAATTCTGCAATACATTGCCCTCGCCTCACTGAGCCCAATTACAGTAACTTTAATTGCCCGTCTCTATTTAGTTTATGTTTTCTTTCTATCTTACGTCTTCTTGAAAGAAAAAATTACCAAGTGGGATTATCTTGCAATTGTTCTTTGTATTTTAGGGTCATTCTTTATCTCAGGCAGTCGTCTTCAATTTAGTGATAATATTCTTGGGTTAATCTGTGCATTCATCTATCCGTTAATGTATGCTGCCAATAATATCGTTGCAAAGTACATGGTTAGTGACGCACAGCCAAGTAATGTTCTCTTTTACAATCATTTAACCTCTGCCTTATTGTTATTTTGCTATGCAGCAATAACAGGGACCTCATTTGCTAACATTTCGGGACGGGCCGTTGCCTTTAATTGCGGGGGCGCCTTCTTTAATGGTTTCATGTCCCTCTTACTCTTTTATACGAGTTTAAGATTTATTACTGCGGGTAAGGCTAATATTGTGCGCGCCCTTGGGCCAATTGTAGTAATTATTTATTCTTCATTCTTTTTCCCGGTTCAGGTAACACCATCGTTAATTTTTGGGGCAGTCCTTGTAATACTGGCAAGTACCATTGTTACATTTACTAAAACCAGTCACGAATAAGTCTCTTCATTTAATAAAACCGTCAAATCAGCTGCATTCACAGTTAATTTGACGGTTTTATTTTGTTAGTATGCCCGAACTCGACGCCGATAAACAATATAACGGCGGAAAATATATTGCCATGGTAATGTTAAAGCGTGAACTAATCTAGTGTATGGGAAGTAACCAAAGATTGCAAAGCCGCATAATACATGGATTTTATAAATCAATGGGACTGATGCCATTAGTTGCCATTGCGGATTTAAAACAAACAGGCTTCGCACCCACGGACTAATCGTTGTCCGATAGTTAAAGTTTTCCATAAAGGCGCCACTAATTGTACAAGATAGTCCTAATGCAACCGTAATTAGCAATGCCCAATCAACAATAATATCATTAATGTCACTAGTTTTATGCACTCGTGGAACTGTCATCCGCCGATAAGTTAAAATTGCGATCCCGACAAAGGCTAATACTCCAGCTGGAATTCCCATCATTAACGAACCAAACATATGATACATATGGTTAGTAATACCAAAGTAGTCAGTCCAGCTTTCTGGAATGAACATCCCCAAGCAATGCCCGAAAAAGGCTAGAATAATACCTATATGAAAAGTTACACTCCCAATCATCAGCATTTTCTTTTCGAGAAGTTCACTTGACTTTGCAGTGATCGAAAAATGAAAATATTTAAACCTTACAAATGTACCAATAAAGAATGATGCTAGCATTACGTATGGATAAATGACCCATAGAAAAATTGACCAGCCATTATGCATCTTCGTGCACCTCCATTTTAATACATGAACCGATAAGCGACCGTGTAATTCGGATTAGTTGGATATACGGGTTGTCACCATCAGTTACTGCATTTTTTAATAAAGTATAAGTACCATCTTCAATTACGCTTAAAACTAGCTGAATATCTTGCCGCCGCGGATCGTTAAGGTAGTCACCGTATGCTAAAAACTCTAATAATAATGGTAAATAATCCGATAGCTCGCTAGTTGCCTCTGAAACACCAAACATTTCATACAATACCTTTAATCGTGCCAGAATTGTACCACGTTCCCGTGAATCAGTCATTTTATAATATGACATATACAAGGTATAGCGCCGATTCATTTCAAAAAGGTGGGTATACATTTCTTGACGTTCAATTGATGGTAAGCTTGCTAACTCATCAAATAAACTCAGAATCTCGCCACGGGTTACTGTCGATAGGGCCTGATCGTGGACAACTTGTTGACGTAGTTCGTCAGAAAATGTCTCTTTATCAGGATAGTCGATTAACCATGCAAGAATTACAAATGTATTTTTTAAGGTAGTCAATCTTTCAAAATCAATCACGCCAAATACCTCCGTAAAAACTATCAGCATAAATCTGATTAGTAGACTTTCCTGCTTCAGCTTTCTTAAACATACTGCTATGTTGTGGCGCTAGTGCACAACCCTCACACTCATCATAACCAAGACTACCCTGTTCTGTTTGGGCATCCTCTACTTCAGCCTTTTGACTACTTGGAATAACAAAACGATCTTCATATTTAGCAATTGCTAATAAGCGGTATAGGGCAGTAGCACTTTCTTCTGTCAATCCAACTCGTTCTAACTTACTAATATCAAAATCACGCCCGCTAGTTTTCGCCCGCATATATAAACGCATCATTGCTAATTTATATAGTGCTTGTTTAATCACCGTAACATTTCCAGCTGTTAAGAGACTAGCAAGATACTGGACAGGTACTCTCATTTGATCAATTCCGGGAAAAATCATTTCTGGATTCTTAATGGAGTCCCGTCCTTCAAAATAACTCATTACCGGGGATAGTGGCGGAATATACCAAACCATTGGCATTGTTCGGTACTCTGGATGAAGGGGAAAGGCAATTTTTTCTTTAACTGCCATCTTATAGATTGGCGACTTTTGCGCTGCTTCAATCATTTCTTCAGAGATCCCGTCTTTTAATGCTTGCTTAACAATTTCTGGATCATTTGGATCAAGGAATAAGCCAAGCTGTGCTTCATACAACTTACTTTCATCAAGGGTTGAAGCTGCTTCTTCTACTCGGTCAGCATCATAAAGAATTGCACCGATGTAGCGAATCCGGCCGACACAAGTTTCTGCACAGACAGTTGGTTGTCCTTCCTCAATTCGCGGATAACAGAAAGTACATTTTTCCGCCTTATGAGTCTTCCAGTTAAAGTAAACTTTTTTATAAGGACATCCAGTCATACAAAACCGCCAGCCTCGACAACGCTCTTGGTCAACAAGGACAATTCCATCTTCATCACGTTTATACATCGCCCCTGAAGGACAAGAGGCTACGCATGGCGCATTTAGACAGTGTTCGCACAGTCGTGGCAAATACATCATGAATGCTTGTTCAAAGTTGTTTTTAATATCACGCTCGATTTTTTGCATATTCGGATCTTGTTTAACATATTCGGTTGATCCTGCTAAATCATCATCCCAGTTTGGCCCAGTAGTTAGCTCCATATCTTCGCCCGTTACTTGGGATTTAGGACGAGCAACCGGCTGGTGTTTTCGTTCTGGGCCGAAAAGAGTTTTATAGTCGTATGTCCATGGCTCATAGTAATTGTCCATTTCTGGCATGTCATTATTATAAAAAATTTTCCCCAGAGCAATTTTATTCAATTTGCTACCGGCGCGTAATTGAAGCTTTCCTTTGGAATTAAGCGTCCAACCGCCATGGTATTGATTTTCATCTTCCCACCGTTTTGGATAGCCGATACCAGGCTTTGTTTCAACATTATTAAACCACATGTATTCAGCACCGGGTCGATTTGTCCAAGTATTTTTACAAGTCACGGAACAGGTATGACAACCAATACACTTATCTAGGTTCAAAACCATGCTGATTTGTGCTTTAATCTTCACTCCAGTTCACCTTCTTAAGTTTTCGTACATTTGCATAAAGATCACGTTGATTACCAGTTGGTCCATAATAATTCCATGCATAACTTAATTGTCCGTATCCCCCTACCATATGTGTTGGTTTTACATGAATTTGTGTTGGGGCATTATGAGATCCACCACGATTACCGGTGATTGTTGATAGCGGTTCATAAATTTCGTTATCTTGCGCATGGTACATATACATTGAACCCACAGGCATACGGACTGAAACAACTGCCCTTGCAGTAACAACCCCGTTTCGGTTGTATACTTCAATCCAATCATTATCCTTAACCCTAATTTTTTCAGCATCTTCAGGACTAATCCAAATAGTCGGACCACCACGGAATAATGTTAGCATTTCAAGATTATCGTAATACATGGTATGAATATTCCATTTACCATGCGGAGTCATATACTTCAAGGTAATCTCATCTTCAACTGGTGGAACATCAACATCCCCTGGTGCTAGAACAATTGGTGGCAAGGATGGTTTATAGGTTGCTAGACTTTCACCAAATTCACGAAAAATCTCATGATCAATATAGTAGTGTTGCCGACCGGTTAAAGTACGAGTTGGTACATTTCGCTCAGTCATTAATGAGAAAGGCGTGTATCGTGCACCGCCATGCTTAGCAGAAGTCCCAATTGGCGTTGGGTATGCTTCTTGTGGCTGAGCAGTAATTTGTTTAAATGACATCGCATCGTCTGCATGCCCCCGTCCAATGTCAGCAAGCTTTTCACCAGTCCGTTCTTGCTTTTTATGCCATGCGCGATCGGCAAGCTTACCATTGGAAGCAGTTGACATTCTTAAGATTGCATCACAAACTTTCTCATCTTCGTCAAGCAATGGGCATCCAGCGCCAACACCCTCACTAGCAATTCCATTCATTGCCTTTAAATATTCATATTGGTCTTTAACATTATAGGGATAATTATTAACAATATTCGGCCCAAGGGTAATGAATTTTTCATAAAGCTTCGTGTAGTCTCGAGGGATGAGCTTTAAGGATGGCATCGTCTTACCAGGAATAGGTTCTGTTTCCCCTTTTTTCCAATCTTTAATTTCACCGTATGGCTGGGCAATTTCGCCTGGGGTATCATGGCCAAGCGGCGCGCTTTTTAAATCATAATGAATCCCTGGCAAGTATTGTTTTGCCATATTAGCTACTGTCTTAGCAAGAAGTTTAAACTGTTGCCAATCAGATTTAGATTCCCACATTGGACTAACTGCTGCGTTAAATGGATGAATATAGGGGTGCATATCAGTAGAAGAAAGATCCTTTTTTTCATACCAAGTAGCGGCAGGTAAGACAACATCAGAATACATAGGTGTTGAAACCATCCGAAAATCCAAATCAACCACTAAATCAAGTTTGCCGACTGCTTCTTTATCATGCCAGACCATATCTTGGGGTTTAGCACGATCATTCGGGCGGGCAAGAAGACCATTTTCTGCTCCTAAAAGATGTTTCATAAAGTATTCTGCCCCTTTTCCAGAGGAAGCAAAGAGGTTCGACCGCCAGAGGAAGAAGGTCTTAGGTTGGTTTTCTTTAGCATCAGGATCTTCAGCAGCAAAATGAAGGGTCCCCTGTTTTAATTCATTAACTACTTGTTTAGAAATTTCTTTAATATCAGTTGTGCCGTAATCCTTGGCAAAAGATAATGGATTACGGTTAAATTGTGGGTAAGATGGTAACCAGCCAAGGCGGATTGCCATTTGATTATAGTCAGCATTATGCAAATAAGAATGATGACCCTTCCAAACAGGAGATTTTTGAGCTTGATTATCAATTTCTTCGTAACGCCATTGGTCTGTTGCAAAGTAATACCACGTGGTTCCTTGCATTTGACGCGCGCCGCCTTTTTCCCAGTCATTAGCAAATGTAATGTTGGCCCATCCTTCTTGTGGCCGTAGTTTTTCTTGCCCAACATAGTGCGCCCAACCGCCACCAGTCATACCAACACAACCACAGAGCATCAGCATATTAATGATATTGCGGTAGTTCATATCGGCGTTAAACCAGTGGTTAACACCCCCGCCCATGATAACCATGCTTCGCCCTTCATTTTCAGCTGCATTTTGAGCAAATTCGCGGGCAATTTGGATAACTTGTTTAGCTTTAACGCCTGACCGGCTCTCCTGCCAAGCGGGGGTAAAGTAACTGCTTGCATCCATTGCGTCCTTAGCAGCTAATTCATCATTGCCTGTCCGATTGATCCCCATTTGAGCCATTAATAAGTCATAGACATTAGTGACAAGCTGTTCGCTGCCATCAGCAAACTTCAGCTTCTTTACTGGTAAATGACGTTGAACAACACTATTACCTTCATTACTAAATGCTGGAAAATCAGCAATCACTTGCTCGGTATTTCCTTCTTGATCATTAATCGACAATGCTGGATCAATTTTATTACCATCTTGATCAACTAATTCAAGATTCCATTTTTCATTTTGATCGTATTCTTGCCCCATCGTCCCGTTTGGCACTACAATTTTGCGCTGGTTTTGATCATAGACAACGGTTTTCCATGCGGGATTGACAATCGTTTCATCTTCCACTAGGTCATTGATGCGGATAAAACGACCGGGAGTATAATGCCCAGGATTAGCCGTACTTTGCTCTAGTTTGACAATGAAAGGCAAGTCAGTAAATCGTTTGGAATAATCAATAAAGCGCTTTACCGGATGTTTTTGATAGAATTCATCTAAAATTACATAGGTCATCGCTTGAGCCACCGCCGAGTCACTTCCAGGATGAGGAGCTAACCAATCATCAGCGAATTTAACGTTTTCGGCATAATCTGGACTAACAGCAACAATCTTGGCCCCTTTGTACCGTACTTCCGTCATAAAGTGGGCATCGGGAGTTCGCGTCAAAGGCACGTTCGACCCCCACATAATAATATAAGAACTGTTGTACCATTCAGCGGACTCTGGAACATCAGTTTGCTCACCCCAAACTTGCGGCGATGCTGGTGGTAAGTCAGCGTACCAATCATAGAAGCTCATTTGTTCTCCACCAAGAAGTGCAATAAAACGAGCTCCGGCGCTGAAACTCATCATTGACATTGCTGGAATGGGGGTAAAACCACCAATTCGGTCAGGTCCATATTTTTTAATGGTATACAGGCAAGCAGCAGAAATCATTTCTAAAGCTTCATATCGATGAACACGGATTAGGCCACCGTGACCACGAACGGATTTATACTTTTTAACTTTTTCCGGATCTTCAACGATACTGCCCCAGGCTTCTAATGGATTAGAGTATTCTTTCTTGGCATTTACCCATAATTCCCATAGTTTTCCCCGGATATATGGGTACTTAATCCTAACAGGACTATATTCATACCACGAAAAACTGGCCCCACGAGGACATCCCCGTGGTTCATATCCTGGAATATTAGGACCGCATGACGGATAATCAGTTGCCTGATGTTCCCAAGTAATAATTCCTTGTTTAACATAAACGTTCCACGAACACGATCCGGTACAGTTTACCCCGTGAGTTGTCCGTACTACCTTATCATGTGCCCATCGCTGGCGATAAAGCTTTTCCCACCGACGACTTTTTTCTTCGAGTTGTGTAAAGGTTCCATTAAACTTATCAACTTTATTAAAGAACCGTGACTTCATCGTTGATTGACCTCCCTTATTTATTAAGCTGCTTTAATTGCTATTATTAAAGTAAGCCTTTTCCCTAATGTAAAGATTATCATCATTCCTGCTATACTACGACTAGGGAAATACCTATATTTTTAATTGAATGAGGTGCTAATGGACATGAACCGTTATGATCGTCAAGAAAGGGTCTACCAAATTGGGCAGGCAGGTCAAGAAAAAATTAGTCAAGCTACAATTATGATCGTGGGAACTGGTGCATTGGGAAGCTATGCTGCTGAGCAACTTGTGCGCGCTGGTGTCAGAAGCCTAATTCTTGTTGACCCTGACACTGTCGAGATTACTAATCTGCAACGACAAGCCCTTTTTACTGAAGAAGATGCCAATCAAGCGCGTTTGAAAGCAGAGGCATTAAGGGATCACTTAACTAAAATTAATTCTAATTGCCGCATCACAGCAATTCCTGCGCCGCTTACCCCTGATATTATTGATGATTACTCTTTTAATTTATGTCTAGACTGCCTTGATAATTATCATGCTCGCGATTTATTAAACAAACTATCACTAACAGCTAAGTTTGATTATATCTTTGCTAGTTGTGCTGGTACCTATGGAAATGTTATGCCTATTTCAGCAACCACGCATCCTTGTCTAAATTGTCTCTTTCCTAATCTTAATGACCTATTGGAAAATGATTGTGACCTAATCGGGGTCAATACGGCCTTGGTCCCCCTAGTTGCAGGTCTTCAGGTTTCTTTAGCCCTCCATTATCTTATCGATAAGGCAAGTCTTAATTTTAATGAATTGATTACGGTTGATAACTGGTCGATGGCGTTTATGAAATTTAAGGTTAATAAAAATCCCCAATGCCCTAGTTGTTCAATCCCTAAGCAAAACTACCAAGATACTGAACCATTATCAGGGCTCCATATGCTTTGCGGTGAGAACGCTTATTATACAGTTAACGAAAAGGCGGTTAGTTTTACTCATCTTCATGAATTACTGACAGCAAAACATGTTCCCCTGAAAACAAATCGCATGTTTCTGCACTTTAAATGGCAAAACCGACCGGTAAGTATTTTTAAAAATGGTAAGATTATTATGTATAACTTGCCTAATAGTAAGGCAGCCCAACAGCAATTACGGTCATTAGACCAATTAATGAAAGAAGATGTACAATGAAAAAAGTTGCAATTTTAACAATTAGCGATAGCCGGACATTAGAAACTGATAAATCCGGAAAGTTCATTACCGAAAAATTAACCAAGGCAGGGTTAGCAATCACTACTCGCATAGTTGTTAATGATGATCTTGTTAATATTCAAGCTGCCTACCTCCAGCTGGAACAACAAGCACCGGATATTATTATCACAAATGGGGGAACTGGCATTGCTCATCGCGATGTTACAATTCCAGCGATTACCCCTCTCTTGAAACGTCTTCTTCCTGGATTCGGTGAAGCTTTTCGGCAAATCTCATTTGAAGAAATCGGTACCCGAGCATTGGCTTCTCAAGCACTTGCCGGTTTTAATTACCGTTATCAACTCACCTATTGTCTACCAGGCTCACAAAATGCTTGTCAAACAGCGTTAGATAAACTTATCATCCCTGAATATGAACACTTATTATTTGAAAGCAGTCCTCAACGAAAGGAAGTTCACCACCATGCTCACTAGAAGAACCCCCATCTCGGTTGCTGAAGCCCAAAAGAGAATTAATGAAATTACACTTACAACGTCTACGGAAATAATTCCTCTTACTGAAGCAAATCATCGTGTAATAGCAACAGATGTATACGCTCCTTATGACTATCCACATTTTCGGCGAGCTGGAATGGATGGTTATGCAATTTTGGCAAGCGATGACCATGATTATCCACGCGAATTTACTGTACTAGGCGAGATTCAAGCAGGTGCAACTTGGGACCAGCCCCTCCGCCCTGGAGAAGCTGTTCGGATCATGACTGGGGCGTATGTTCCAAAAGATGCAGAAAAAGTAATTCGAATTGAAAAAACACGTCCTAGTGCAGACAAGCAAAAAGTAACGATTATTACGAGTGAACGCAAGAGTAATATCACAGAAACAGGCACTGACGTTAAGAAAGGTGAAATCGTTTTAGCAAAGGATCAAGAATTAAATCCTGGGGGGCTAGCTGTTCTAACTGCCTTTGGCATCCAACAGGTTACTGTTTATAAAAAGCCGCGCATTGCAATAATTGCAACGGGAACCGAACTGCTTGGTCCCCACGACCCAATTGCTGCAGGTAAAATTTTTAATAGTAATGGTATTATGCTTAAAAACTTGGTTGAAGAAAGCGGCGGCATTGTTGACTTTGAGACCCAGTTACCAGACGAGGCTAATGTTATTAAAGAGACATTAGAAAAGCAAATGGCTTCCCACGATATTGTTATTACTGATGGTGGTGTTTCTGTTGGTGATTTCGATTATATTGGGGATGAAGCACGCAAGGCAGACCAGCTTCTGTTCAACAAAATCAAACAGCGGCCCGGTAGCGTAACTACTGCTTTTATCCAACACAAGACCCTTGTAATGGCTCTTTCGGGAAATCCCGGAGCTTGCTTTACTGGTTTTTATTTATATATGGAACCATTAATTCGTCGTTATCAGCACCAGCCTAGCCGCCTTCGCAAAGTACGGGCAACTTTAGCGGCACCCTATAATAAGACAAATGGGTTTGATCGTTATCTCCGTTGCACCTATGAATTTAAAAACAATCACTTTCTAGTTTATCCAAACGGAATTAACCGTTCCGGGTCATTAGCTAACTTGCAGACAACAAACTGCTTAGCGCTTATTCCTCATAGTACAACACCTATGAAAGTGGGAACGGAGACAGATGCATGGCTACTACCATTCAAATAATCGGCCATAAAAAGAGTGGCAAAACCTTAATTACAACAGCTTTGATTAAAAGATTAACGCAAGCAGGATATCGCGTTGCTGCAATTAAACATGATGCTCATAATGCTGCCATGGATGTTCCTCATACTGACAGTGCTCGTATGAGTGGTGCAGGAGCTCACCAGGTCATCCTCCAGTCAGCGTCAGGCTTCTTTTTTCACCAACAAGGAAATGTCCCCCCATTATCATCATTAGTTGAATGGTTGGGAAAAGATAACGACTTTGTCCTAATTGAAGGTCATAAACAAGCACATTATCCTAAACTGGTTTTACTTAAACCCGGAGAAGAAGTAAATAGCATCACTAGTAGTCAACCAATTCAAACTGGCAGCATCTTTAACACCCATAATGCAAATTTACGCGGTAAAGATGCGATTATTAACTGGTGCTTTACTTTTTTAGAACATGCCAAAGGAGTAAAGAAGTAAATGATTGGAATTATCTATGCTGGCGGACAATCGAAGCGGTTTGGCCAAGATAAAGCGTTATTTAAAGTACCAAAGTTAGCAGCACCAAATGTCCAAATCGCTGCAGAAAACTTGCAAGCTATATGTGCAAAAGTAATCGTATGTGCAAACGAAAAAAACCAAGTACAGATAAAACAACGCTTATTATCCATGAACAATATTCAAGTTATCACTGATTTGCCTGCGTTTTCCCAGCACGGTCCCCTTTCAGCAATTGTTGCTTGTACAGCGCAATTTAAAGGGACCCACGATTTTATTACGTTGGCGGCTGATTATCCGTATATTACATCCAAAACGCTTCAACGCTTAGCTCAAAAGCCTTTTTCTTATATCAGTACCAGTAACCACGATCATTATACCCTTGCGCACTTTTCGATTAGCCATGAAGCAGTTATGGCCTGGTTGTTAGCTGAAAACGATTGGCGATTAGGAGACTTTTTAATCAAAAAATGTGGCTGTAGGTCCCTTGACTGCAATACAAATGATGAATTCTTAAATTTAAATTACTGGGAGGTCGATACAAATGAAAAATAAAGATTTGATGACAGAAGCAGATTTTCAAAAACTAATCGCACTCGTTTTAAATGATTTAGCGATTAGACGGACGATGCTTGAAAATCGGGAGCAAGAAGTACAGCAACAGTTAAGCTCATTAGAGCGCGATGCAGAATTGGAGCAGCTTGACGATCAAATTCAACAAGTGCAAGCAGATTTTGATCATTACCACGAGTTTACTGATCCTCGCTTCGATTTTAATGCTTACCAATATTTTCAAGGGCCTTCAATGGGGCTGCCGAAACATCCATAAGCTACAGAGACCAGCAATAATGTATTTACAAGTTGCTCGTCTCTGTATTTTTATTTAAGCCAAAGCAAAGTTATAGTGACTTATCAAATGTTGCGCTCCAGTTAAGAAAGCGTTATTATATAAAATAGGAATATTTGAAGTATTAATTTCTTAATTTTAGTGCTTGCTAATTGAGGAGGAGTCTGCATTGCTAGAAACAGCTAACTGGGTACAAACATATTTTAACCAATCACCAGATGCGATTTTTTTATTCAAAAATGATGATTTACTGGTAAGCAACCAACCTGCTCAACAACTAATTGCAAGTCTTAAATTAAACGTGGATTACCTCTTGCGGATGGGAAAAAATGCTTGGTCACAACACGAAAAAGATAATTGTGCATCGTGTCTTATTAAAGGTCGCTTAAATAGGGCAACTATTCCCGTTGTTTTTAACCAGGATTCCCCCCACCCATTTCATTTTTCTTTAATATATCAACCATTAAGCGCTAGTCAAAATATTATTGCCCTAACACTTGAAAATCGTGAACAGCAACAACGAATCTCTCAGGTTGAGCAGCAGCGAATTCTGAACCAATATATAAGTGAAGCCCACGAAAAAGAACGGCAGAAAATATCGCAAGATCTCCATGATAGTATTGCCCAAGAAGTTTATTCTGCCATTATTGGTGTGCATCGGCTTGCCACACAACCTAATTGTGATTCGCAACGGGTGCAAAAAATTAGCACGGCGGTTGAAAAGCAATTACGGGCTACCCTTATGGAAATCAAAAACATGGCATTAAATATTCGGCCCTCCGTTCTTGATAACTTTGGCCTAATTCCAGCTATTAAGGGACTTGCTAAGCGCGTACAAGCAAGTACTGGGATTAGAATCAATGTTGTCGCCTTAACTTCTGCAGATAACTTATCAGCTAATGTGCAAAACGTGCTTTATCGAATTAGCCAAGAAGCAATCAACAATGCCGTTAAACATGCCAATCCAACTGAAATAAATATAATTATGACTAACCACCATAATTACATCAAATTAGAGGTTTTAGACAACGGTACTGGTTTTGACAGTAATTACCAAGCTGGTTTTAATGGCCATTCACTCGGGTTGATGAATATGAATGAACGGGTAAAAGCATATAATGGTGCATTTATTATTACATCAAAAATTAATAAGGGAACAACAGTTAAAGTTGAATTTCCTTATAACAATTTGAATAAGGATCAGGTGAAATAGATGTATAATGTTTTAGTTGCAGACGATCACGCAATTGTCCGTTCGGGAATTTCATATTTAGTTGACCTACAACCCAATTTTACGGTAGTAGATGGAACTGCTAGCGGTACTGATACATATATGAGGATTGAACAAGGCGACATTGATATTTTAATTATGGATCTTAGTATGCCACCGGGTGAAAATGGGTTACTTACCACCCAACGAGTTCATGATAAGTTTCCGCAAGTACGAATTATCATTCTTTCAATGCATGAGGAGCAGGAATATATTAATAAGGCGATGGCTAATGGTGCAATGTCATATGTCCTTAAAAGTTCGCCAGATACCGAGATCATTAAAGCCCTTCAGCATGTTATTAATGGCGAGAACTACCTTGACACCAATATTATTGTCAGTAAAAACGACCTTAAAGAAATCAATGCTTCTGGTAATAACCTTAACCTAGAGGGGTATAATAGCCTTTCAAAGCGCGAAAAAGAAGTTTTTCCGCTAATTGCACTTGGTTATTCTAATAAGGAAATTTCGCAAAAAATGTTTATCTCAACTAAAACTGTTGAAGCTCATAAAGCTAATATATCGCGCAAACTTCATCTTCATGGGCGGGTCGAGCTAGTCCAGTATGCGATTCACCATCACTTAATTGATTTTTAAACTAACGGGGAATCCTTGAAATAAGAGGAATCCCCGATTTTATTTGTAGGTAAAATTTCTTAAAATAAAGCATGAATATGAGGAGGCATTTTTATGACAACAAATCTAAGCCGTAACGATGAACTGCGAGGGGTTCTTAGCGATATTGTCCGGAAACGATTTATTAATAGTCGGCAAGTTAACCCCGTCTCAAATCTCTTTTTAACGACTAAGTATGCAGTGGATCATGGGTATATTACTGGTGCAATCCTTGACGAAACATTTAGTAGTACCTTAGCAGAACTAAATTTAAAAAATGCAACTTTGACAAAACAGGGTCACCGAAAGCTTGCTGAATTAATTAATCAGCACACAAAGGAGAATTAATAATGGATGCTCAGGACAAATTAAAACGCGAATATGAAAATAAGTCGATTTATACAGCAGGCTTTTATGCTGATCCAGATAATGACCTCCAAAACCGCCAGAAGCTGTTTGACACATTGAAATCCCTAGTGATGAATCAAGAAGCCGATACTCCGTTTGCCCTTCAAATCATGCTGACTAATAGTGAAATCAATATAATGCCACTAGGATTAGTAAACTTGGATGAATTAAAGGAATATGAAAGTAAAAAGCGAGTAACGCATGGTTTGCAAAATCAAAATGACTCTTTACCACTTGTTATTCAATATTCTCCTCATACGGATGGCGGAAAGATTATAAAGAAAATGGTTGGCTCCGTCCAAGAACTATTCACTAATTTTAACCAACAAATTGAAATAATTTGGCAAACAGTAAAAGAATTGATGCAAGCTAATTTTGCAACTTTGACAGCTATCGAAAATGACTTAATCACCGATAGTCATGATGTATACAAAGAATATCTTGCTACCTTTTCCAAAATGACATCTACGGAACTAAAAGAGCAACTTGGATTTAGGATTGCTAAAGACGAGCTAGCGCAATTTTCGGCCTATATGGCTGATATGCATGAGGTTCAAGCGATTGTCCTTTCATCAGGATCATTTGTTAACCGCGAATTGCTAGAAAAGAATTCTTTTACGACAATGATGAGCGATAACATCCGTCGTAGTACCCTCTTTTGGGTCTTGGATAATACCTTCTATGAAATTTACTATTACTTTTATATGAGTAATAGTAATGAAAAGCTCCATAAAAGGCTACAACATTTACGGCAAGACTTAATAGTCAATATGCGTAATGATGCCTTTCACCGTGCTCAAGAAATGACTGCCAAGCAATCACAAAATGTCGATTTTAATGAGTATTTCACTGATATTTTTATTCCCGTAGCTGAACAAATTATTGCAGAAATAAACAAATTCAAGGATTAGGATAATGCAACTAACACCAGATGAACGATTAACAAGTGCCCTCCCGATCCTTATTAAGCAGTTTCCACCAATGATCCGTTCGATGATTGATTTAACTCCTAACAACAGCGAACGAAAAATTCGTTTATTAGTTTTCGAAGCCATTAGTCATTTAACGCCCAAAGAATTGACGGTTGATCAAATTACTGCTGCACAGCTACCGGAGTTACTCGCCTTGGCAATGGGACTTAACCCGCCTGCTTTTCAACCCGCCAGTTTAACACCCAATACTCTTGCGGAACAAAAAGCTTTTTCATATTGTGCAGCCTATCTAATGAATCGTTTCGTCAGCGGGCTGAATACGGTCGGGAATTCACCACAAATTATTGAAGAGCTGACAACTGACGCGGGCGACATAATGATGGCGCAAATTCAGCGGCTTCGTTTTAACTACAATCAGCATTTTAGGATTACAGACTACTTGGCTGATGTTAAAGCGCGCCAAGGAATCCTTGCGGCAATCACTGCTAAACAGAGTGCGGTTTTCAGTAGTACAAGTTCGGAAATAATGGCCCTTGCTAGCCAAATAGGACAATCAATTGGTACTATTAGCGCTATTATTCACGAATGTCGGCAACTAAAAGCGGATAAAACTTGGTTTATTAGCAATATTACTGCGGGTCAATATCCGTTGGCGCTTCTTTTTGCCCGCGAAACCTCTCCCGACTGGTTTAATAACTTCTTTGGGCACCCTCACCGCCCTTCTTTGGAACGGTTTGATCAAGCTTATCGGCTAACGTTAGCACATTTTAATGACGTTAACCAAATTGTTGATGACATTAAAGCCCAATTGATGCTGGACGTCAAAATATTACCCAGCAATCGGGTACAAAAGGAGTTAATTAGTTTAATAAATAGTATCTAAAAAGGCTCTAGTATTCGGAAAAAACCGAACGCTAGAGCCTTCTTTATATTTGTAAGGGCGTGAGGACGAATAATAATCACTCCGTAACGTTACATCAGTCTTGCTTAAACCGCCTAGTCGAGGAGGTTATTTCCCCTTTCTCTGTCACGCGCTTTTAATATTATTTAACAATATGAACATCCCCGTGAATATAATGCTTCCACAAGGCAAACCAACAAATCAATCCGGTTAAGGCTAAAAGTGCAATCCCGAGTTCATAGCTGCCGGTCCATTGGTAAATATAACCAATAATTAATGGTGGGAAGAAACCGCCTAAACCACCGACAGCTCCCACAAAACCAGTAACCGCGCCAGTATTCCCCTTTGATACATACGGAACCATCTTAAAGACAACCCCGTTACCAATACCAGCTGAAAGACCGACCAATACAATTCCGGCAATAAACATATACTCATTATGAAAACTTAACATAATCCATATGGCGAAAATCACAATAGCAATAAATACCCATTGTAATAATGTCATTGGCCGTTTTTTATCGGCCAAGTATCCACCTACTGGCCGTACTAAAGTACATACAAAGGCAAACAAGGCGGAATAAAGCCCAGCAGTAACAGGAGAATAATGAAACATCCCCGTTAAAAAGGTTGGCGTTAAATTGGTAAAAGCAACAAACAAGCCGAATGTTAAGAAGTAAAACAAAGAAAGATACCATGTTCCACTATCTTTTGCAACAGCTAACGCACCACCAATGGTTTTGCTCTTATCTACCGGCATCTCTTTACAAAAAATTGCAAAGAGCACACCAAAGATAATAGTTAGAATAATTAAAAAGTAATAAACGCTATCAAAGCCCGCTGCTTTAGAAATGTAAGGAAGAGTCATCGCCGCTACAGCATTCCCAATATTCCCCATTGAAACAATTCCTAATGCTAAACCTTGTTGCTCAGGCGGGAACCATACTGAAGCATATGAAACCCCGACTGCAAATGATGTTCCTGACATTCCGACTAGCAGCGCGGCAAATAGTAACATGCCAAATGAATGAACACGCGGAATCATAATCAGTGGAATTAAGATAAAAGCCATCAAAATAAGATAAACCTTTTTACCACCGTAGCGATCGCTTAATATTCCCACTGGTATCCGCATAATTGATCCCAATAATACTGGTGTTGCCAGCAGTAGGGTACGTTGCGACACATCCAAGTCAAACATCTGTGCAACTTGAGATGCAAGTGGGGCAAAGTTCGACCATGACATAAAACATACAATCATTGCTAACGTGGAAAGAGTTAATGCAGTATACGCATTGCGTCGACTTCCATGAGCAACATCTTTAACACTTGACATAATCAAGTCCTCCTCCTGTATAATATTCAGTTTTCCCTGAGAAGCAGTGACTATCCACCACTAACTGGTGGAATGATTGCTACTTCATCATTTGCGGTTAAGCTGACTTCATCCCTATCGATAAATTCTTGGTTAATTGCTAACCGTGAATTGGCCAAGGTTGTCGTAAGCTGCGGTGCAAGTTGACTAACTTGTTTTAGAATATCCGTCACGCGAATAGGATTAGTAACCTCAACTGTAACAACTGGACCTAATTGGTCTTGTAAAAATGCAAACAGTTTAACTTTGATTTTCATTAGTTTCCCCACCTAACCTTATCCGTATCATATTCTTTTTTCCAAATAGGCACTTCCCGCTTTAATGTATCAATAATATATTGACACCATTTAAATGCTTCTGCCCGGTGTGGAGCGGCTACTCCCACAAAGACTGCGATGTCTGATAGACCTAATTGACCAGTTCGATGCGCTACGACTACCCGCCCGCCTTGCTTTTCAATCGGCATTGCAATTTTTTCAAGTTGTTTTTCTGCCATTGGCTGATAAGCGGAATATTCTATTTTGGTAGTTTCAATCTTTCCGGTCCACTGCCGAACGGTGCCAACAAACATATCAATCCCCCCATATTGTGGATCAACAAGACGTTGGTATAGGTCAGCGATATCAATAGGCTCATCACTTATCCGTAAATAATGCAATAATAATCACCCGCCTTTAACAATGTTATTATTACAGATAATATTATTATTTAGAATTAGTTAATTCCCTAATAATCTCATCCTTATTATGTTGCTATACTACTAACTAAGTGAGAGGATTAACGAATATGAACAAATTAATCATTTATGATACGATTTATGGACATAATTTTGAATTAAGCAAATTTATCCATGACCAATTACTGCCTGAAGCAAGTCTGATTTCTTTTAAGAAATTTTCGCCGACAATGTTGAGCAATCATGATTTTCTGATTCTTTGCCCTTGCACATACGGTGAAGGCGAATTAACAGCGAATGAACAAGTAGTTTATGACTATTTGTCTAACCGTTCGTTATCATATCTTACCTACTATCTTGCGGGGATTGGAGATCGCAACTTTGGTCAAGAGAGGTTTGCTAATGCTGTGAATATTTTTGATAAATTGCTTCGCCAGCGTCAAGCAGTTCCGATTGCACCATCACTAAAAGCAGATTATGAGGATATAGCAAAAGCCCACCAACAAATTACGAGAATATTAAAGGAAGCAAGTAGAAAGAAGCGATCATAATCACAAATCATCATTATCGAATAACAATGTGCGGGATAGTTTGCCTAGTTATAATTGCTATAATTTTTGCCCTATCTTGTGGACGAATTTATTATTCGCCATCAGAACTTTTACAAACGTTAGTTCATCCCCAAAGCAATCCAGTAGCTGCCAATGTAATTTTTAACATCCGCTTACCACGAATTATTGGAGCACTCCTAGTTGGTGCTAGCCTTGCAATGGCTGGCTGTTCATTTCAAAATGTTTTTCATAATCCGCTTGTTTCACCGGATATTCTCGGTGTTTCCTATGGAGCTGCAGGAGGAGCTGCAATGGCGATATTATTGGGATATGGACTTGGGGGTACCCAAGCATTAGCATTTATCGGCGGAATAATCGCAGTTGATCTAACAGTCGCATTAGCTAGAATTATTAATCAAAAAGGTACTTTAATTCTTGTATTAGCAGGGATTGTTATTTCCGGCTTCATGCAAGCACTAATTGGGCTTTTGAAATATATAGCTGATCCTGATTCCCAATTGCCAAGTATTGTCTATTGGCAATTGGGAAGCTTAGCAAAGGTTGATTTCTCAAATATTATTGCTATCCTCCCCTTGTTAATTATTGGCACTATCGTTTTAATTGTTCTTCGGTGGCACCTAACTGTCCTATCGCTGGGGGACCAGCAGGCACAGCTAGAAGGAATAAATATTGGGCTAGAACGACTTTTTATTATTATTGCTAGTACCTTTCTAACTGCTGGTACGGTATGCTTGAGTGGTAATGTGGGATGGGTTGGATTAGTTATTCCTCATATTGCACGGCTTCTTGTCGGCGATAATGCACAAAGGACTCTTCCATTGTCTGCTTTTCTCGGTGCTCTTTTTCTTCTTATTGTCGACACTCTTGCACGCTCGCTTTCTGTTGGTGAAATTCCGCTTAGTATCCTGACCGGTTTTATCGGCACGCCACTCTTTGTCTATATTCTTATAAAAAAGAAGGTTCGATTAAATTGAATATTCTTAATGTTCATCAACTAGCATTTTCATATTCTCCGTCCAAAACTGTCTTAAAAAAGATAAGCTTTTCTCTTAGGGCAGGCGAAGTTTTTACTATTCTCGGACCTAATGGTATTGGTAAATCAACCTTACTTCATTGTTTACTGGGAATCCTGCCGATTAACCAAGGAAGAATCGAAGTTGCCGGCAAAGACATCCAGACCGTGAACCAACGTTTTCTTGCTCAACAGGTAGCTTATGTGCCACAGGATTACCATGTGAATTCAAGTATAGCTGTTATTGACTATTTATTAACGGGACGTACCCCTTACCTGTCACTTTTTCAGACGCCCCAACATAAGGATATAATGCTTGCCGAAAAATACCTTAAGGAGTTTAAGCTAATAGCTTTGCGCGATCGTTCTTTTTCATCTCTTAGTGGTGGTCAGCAACAATTAATCGCAATTATCCGCGCTCTTTTGCAACAGCCACAACTGCTAATTCTCGATGAACCAATGGCGGCGCTTGATTTAAGTCGACAGTATGAATTATTACAACTAATAAAGAAATTAAGTCGCCAACAAATTGCGGTTATCCTTACAACTCACCTACCAGATCATGCATTAATGCTGCAAGCAAAAGTTGGTCTCTTAAACCTTAACGGCACGCTGGAAGTTGGTAATAGTGCCCAACTACTAACAAAAGAAAAGCTTGAAGACCTTTATCAAGTTCCCTTGGATCTCGAGTATATGCCTAATCTTCACCGTTACACTTGTCAAATAAAACTATAAAAAGCATGGCGATTGAGCAATTCTCAACCTACCATGCTTTTAATTTCGACTGGCTAATATCTGCTTAGCTTGTTGTGGCGTTAAGTTATAGTGATAATATTTTTGATAAAATTTTTGAACTTCAGTAACCATATCAATATCTTTCATTTCTCGGGGATGTAAAACCTTAGCAGCCCATAATACTTGTAATGCTTCTTCAGCACTATAACGATCCCACGGAAAGGTTCCCTGCGGATTACCGTATACCTTATCTTGACGAACCGCCCTTAGTTGACATAGTTGTTTATTGGCTTTTAATGCCTTTCTCGCTTGTGTTGAAGTTGTGCTGCCGACAATAATTACATCAGGGTTCGCTTTCACAATTTCTTCAGTAGTTATTGAAATCTGATTTCCCTTTTTAGTAACTACATTTTTACCACCAGCGATTTTTATCCATTCATCAACAATTGTCCCCTTACCGTCAACCTTAGTAAGATCAGTAGCATTAACAATATGAAGAACCGTTGGGGTCGCGGTTCGAGTCTTTAGCTTATGTTTAACTAATTCAATATTTGTCGTTAAATCTTTATTATACTGGCGACCGATTCGGGGCGCATCCCCGCCTAAGATCGTTGCAGTCAAAGTAACTGATTTTTTTAAACCATTAAAGTCACTGTACATGGCGTTAACAGTTGGCAATTTTGCTTGGCGTGCTTCTTTTACCTGCCCTGGATCAGCTGCAATTACGACATCAGGATGGCTCTTAATCAATTCTTCTTGTTGTATCTGGTTACCCACTAATGGCGCCTTTACCTTTTTAATGCTTGGATCAACAATTGTAAACCAGTATTGTTTTTTTATAATTGGTGTTGTCGCAACAATCTTCTTTTGCCCGCCTAGCAGCAAAACAACTTGGTTATTCGCGTGCCATAAATCTGCAACACGATCAACTTTTGTAGGAATTTTTACTTCATGACCAGCCATGTCTTCAACAGTCCGGGTCGCACTCGCCAGGACTGTTGAAGAAAGGCTGCCGAATAATAAATTAAGACCTAATACAATTAATAATTTTTTCATCTTTATCTCCCTCTATGCTCACAACGATACTATTATAAACAAATTTCACTAAGATTAAATTAGTGATTTTATCTATTTCCCTAATATTTTTTGTTCTCAGTTTGACTATAATAGATGGTAAAGATTGAGGGAGGATAATATGAACCGTAATCTTAAAGCATCCGTATACCAACACGTTAATTTTTCTACTGATTTTCAAAACTTTTTTGACTTTCCCGATTTTCGTGAAATGCGTCCAATTATTCGGGATGCGATTCATCAAATTGTCAGTGAATCATTTAAGGCACCGCAGCTACCAGTTAAAATAGAGCATCAAGCCCTATTAATTGAACAGCAACTGGAACGAGAAACACGAAAATATCAACATCAGAATGGCGTTTTTCCTAACCAACAATCAGAATTGCATAACTTAATTCGCTTATATACCAGCCTTTTACAAGTAATCAGCCGTCGCAAGATAATTGACCAAGAAGTCGAAGATATTATTTATGCCGTTGATCAAACTAGAAAAAGCCTCCAAAAACTCAATAGACTTACAGGAACCGGGCCATTATTTGAAGAAAAACGCGATCGTGAGCTTATTCCTGGAACATTTTATTATCTAGTCGCACAACAACTAACTAGGCCGTACCTAATTAACCCCCATGGAAAACTAGTACCAGAAAATGTTTCGCATGAAGGACGGCAATTAGTTATTCAAATGATTACACACTGTTACCGCGATTGGGACGCCTATCTTACACATCAATATGATGAGCAATATAATATAAAAAATGAACGCGGCTTATCAAGAACAGCATATTACGATAAGTTAGAACAAAATGAACTCAAGTATGCTGATCACGCGTATGCAGACGTAATTAGCAATTCGTTTGAGGAACTCCAACAACTACTGGTTCCGCAGTATATTGACGCCCTTGATATTATGTCAACTAACATCGAAGCAGTATTTGTTGCTTATCCAGATTTACGCCCACAGTTTAGCCAAATAATTGCTCATTATTTTAAACTAGACCAACATGGTTTTAATCATGTTATGGACGCGCCAATCACAGATATTAAAGCTAAGTATAATTATTATCGGCAAAATTTTAGTTAGGAGAAGATCATGCATCCGCAGATTACCCCAGAAATGAAATTAGGAATGCGCGAATTTGATAATACCATGTTTATGTTAAATATCGCGCCCACGCAAAATAATATTACAGAGTTTTCATTAGAAGGCAATATGGTGCCAGAACGATTAGATAAACTAGCATGGGCTCTTCCCGCTTATCTTGCGACAGATTTTAACTTGTTTTTTATTTTTGCTCCTAATGTTAATGACCAGTGGGCAATTAGCTGTTCGCAAGCCCAAATAATCAATGGTAATCAAATCACCGCAATGAGTGAAACCGTGCCTACGGGGATGGGACTTAATGCTGTTAATGAGTTGAGTCCAAGTGCAGCAATTGAGCTAATTGCTTATTTAAAAACATTAGAAGTTAATGGTCTTGGATACTTTGATGAACAAATCGGTAAAACAGTCCATAGTTCATAAAAGGAGACTGTGACATAAGGCTCCTAGATCGTTGAAAATGCTACAGCGCAGTACACAA
>NZ_QORN01000053.1:0-18329 GCF_014830205.1 Limosilactobacillus walteri | reverse complement strand
GGAGTTTTTTCCCAGCCTCTATCAAGCAGGACATCGTTTCCCTAAGAAGATCTTCCAGTATGTGATTGACCACCATGGTTTTAAAAATCGGGAGAGTACGATATTATACCAGCGTTGTCATTTGTTTGAACAGGTGGATTTACCCTTGCATCAACGAGATTATGAAGAACTAAGCTCTGTGTACAAGCAGCTAAAAATGGGTACAGTACATCGATTGACGAAAGATGAGATTAGCGATTTACTAGCAGCGATTACTGCTGATTGGCGCCAGATTGACCAGCAAATTGCCCAATTTAATTACTTCCTTCGCCAGCAAGCCTTGCCGCCGCAGGATATTCAGCGGATTAAGAGCAATTCGATAAACTATGCGTTGCAACGGCGCAAGACTCGTTTTATTATTCGTGATTATAAACAATTAAAAACACTGACTCTTATGAAAGCGCGTGGTCAGTTAGCGATAAAACTCCGTCAACTATCATTCTATGTACAAGTTTTCCGTGAAATTCCTACAACTAAGATAAATTGTGGACAAGCTAAGCAGATCCTGCTTGCCCATGAGACACCGATCGCTAATTCGCATTTTTTTGGAATAAAAGAAGCGAAATGTTTACTAAAATGACAAGTTTACTAAAAATAAGAATTAGTTATTTAAATCACAATATAATATACAAATGATATCAGAATGTATTTTTTTGTTAATAAAACGATAAATAAAAATGGATATTTTTTGTGTTTCATCCGTACGCATGTTACAATTTTAGTATAATTATTATAATAACATTCTGTATGGGGTGAATAGTGATGGAACAAACAATTGATCAAGGAATTGGCTACTCATTAAGCATTTTACGGGAAAATGATTATCCAAAAGTACTTTTTTGGTTAGGTGTAAAACCATTAAATTTTGAAGATTTACAGGAATTATTAAGCGACGTTTCTATTAATCGATTGATAACAATTATTAAGGATCTACAGAACAGATACCTAATTAGCCCTATTCAACAGGCGGGGTGTTTTGTTTTAACAACAGGCGGACAGGAACTTACCCGATTAGTGACCTCACTAGGCGTCTGGGGTCGTCAGCAAATGGATGAAAATGACGGGACAGACAGTGTTCAAGTAGTTTTGCCTGATTCTTCGATGGAGCAAAAGGAACTTTTAAGCTATCGGACAGCAGTTGACCAGTATCTTTAGTAAAAAAGATTGTTTTTGGTAGACAATTTGGAAGTAAAGTTCCATAATAAAAATGTATTTTTCTTAAATAATAAAGGCTTGCAAATTTTATTGCTTGGCTTATTGTTTAAGCCTCACCAAATACAGTGTTGATTATTTGTTATTTACACTTTATAAATGCTGTTATTAAGTGATAAGTAATAACTATTAATAGTAAAATAAAAACACTTATAAATAAAAAGCGTTAAACCACGAGAAGTCTGACTTCTCGTGGTTTTTTGTCAGATAACTATTTTAGGTAAAAATAATCGTATTTCTTGTAATAATTAATATAAATAGTATTATAAGGAGTGAATATTAGTGAATGAAGTTAATAACCATCTTACCTCTATTTGTTTATTAAACTTATTTCATTAATAAATCTTTTTTGTAGAGAGGAGGAAATACATTTGCATATTAATAGTGGTGATACAGCCTTTATGATGCTTTGTACCGCAATGGTTTGCTTGATGACACCTGGATTAGCATTTTTCTATGGTGGGTTAGCACGTAAACGAAGCGTCTTGTATATTATGATGCAATCATTTATTTCTATGGGGATCGTTACTTTGATTTGGGTTTACGGAGGTTTCGGTCTTGCATTTGGGAAAGATGAAGGTGGCGTAATTGGTCGTATTTCTGATTACTTTGCTCTTGTTCATGTTGGCTTGGTTCCTAATCCGGTCCATGCCGCATCAATTCCCTTTGCCTTATTTTTCTTATTCCAGTTAATGTTCTGTGTAATCACTGTTCCGTTGATTAGTGGAGCGTTTGCTGAACGTTTGAATATGAAGGGGTACATTCTCTTATTAATTTTCTGGACGTATCTAGTTTATATTCCAGTTTGTCACTGGGTATGGGGCAACGGATTCCTTGCTAAGTGGGGTTTTGTTGACTTCGCTGGGGGAACCGTTATCCATACCACTGCCGGTTTTGCGGCCTTGGCAAGTATTATTGTCCTTGGAAAGCGTAAATTAAAGCAGGCAGGAATGAAGCCAAGCAATTTAATGGCAGCAGCTATTGGGACTGGACTTCTATGGTTCGGTTGGTTTGGTTTTAACTCAGGTGGTGCCCTAAAGGCGGGCGCATTATCAACCAAGGCCTTTACTAACACCGCAATTGGTCTTGCTAGTGGAATGGTTGTATGGATTCTTTATGCTAAGTTCGTTCGTGGAAAGGTTAACTTTATTGATGTCTTAACTGGTTCAGTTGCTGGTTTGGCAACCATTACACCTTGTGCGGGATATATTAATCCGGCTTCCGCTGTCTTAGTTGGATTAGCTGCGGGGATCATTTGTAACCTTGCAGTTAGTCTTCAAGAAAAGATTGGCTGGGACGATGCGCTTGGCGTATGGGGCGTCCATGGTATTGGTGGTTTTACAGGAACAATTTTAATTGGGATTTTAGCCGACCACACTGTTAATGGTGTTGCCGCAAGTGGTCACCAATTCTTGATTCAAGCCGGTGGTGTTATTTTAGTTGCCGCTTATTCCTTTGCAATTACATTCATCTTACTTAAGATTTTAGGATCACTTACTAATATCCGTCCATCGGATGAGGTTATTGCTAAGGGACTCGATCAAACGCTGTTGAACGAAACGACATACAATATTAATTAAAACTTTTTATCTATCCACTCGTCTCAATGAAAGGAGGCGAAAATGAATTGTTAGGTTGTATATTGCTTTATGTTGGAATGGTCCTAATGAGTAACGGCTTTTACGCTGTGGAGGGCATCAAGGATAAATCAATTGTTGTAATGAACTTCTTTACTGGTGGTTTAAGTTTGATTCTTAACGTTGTTGCCCTATCATGGGGAATCATCAATGACAAGCCGGCAAGTTGGTTCTACGCAAGTGCTACAGGATTGCTATTTGCATTTACTTATCTTTATGTGGCATTTAATACGCTATGTGATTTTGATCAGCGTTTATACGGTTGGTTTAGTTTATTTGTTGCGATTAACTCAATTCCAGCCGGGATCCTTTGCTTCCAAGGCTATGGCGGTAATTGGATTTACGGTATCATCTGGTGGGCCTGGGGAATTCTTTGGTTAACGGGATTCCTAACCAACAATCTAAAAATAAATCTTGGTAAGTTTCCTGGATACTTGGGAATTATCGAAGGAATTTGTACAGCGTGGATTCCGGGATTCCTAATGCTCCTGAACTACTGGCCTAACTAAAAATTATTTTAGGTAGAGAAAGGAAGGATATACAATGAGGCTCACAAAACGTGAACAGGAAAAAATGATGATCGGTTTAGCCGGCATGATTGCTGAAAAGCGTAAGGATCGGGGCTTGAAGCTCAATCAACCAGAAGCAGTTGCTTTAATTACAAACCGCCTGTTGGAAGGTGCGCGTGACGGTAAGACTGTTGGGGACTTGGCTAACGAAGGTGCAACTTGGTTAACCAAGGATGATGTTATGGAAGGAATTCCAGAAATGATTCCAATGATCCAAGTTGAAGCAACATTCCCTGATGGTACTAAGCTAATCACTGTTACTGACCCAATCCGCTAATTATTAGCATATAAAAGGAGGAAACAAAATGGTTCCTGGAGAATACAAATTACAACCAGATAAAGTTCCATACAATGTTGGTTACGATGATATTTCACTCAAAGTAAAAAACGTTGGTGACCGTCCTGTCCAAGTTGGTTCAGAATATCACTTCTATGAAGCCAATGAACAAGGGTTACAATTCGACCGTAGTCAAGCATGGGGTAAGCACCTCGACATTCCTGCTGGGACAGCTATTCGGCTAGAAGCAGGTGAAGAGCGGACCGTTAAGCTCATTGACTTTGGTGGTAAGCGTCGGGTATTCGGCTTTAACAATAAAGTCAATGGTTGGCTTGATGTTGACAAGAAAGCCGACACGTACAATGGTTACCCGCTTGAGAAGAGTTATCCTGAAGAAAAGTAAAGAGGAGGTAAAGTTATGAGTTTTGATATGGATCACGAGCAGTTTGCCTCATTTTACGGACCAACTACTGGCGATAGTGTACGACTAGGCGATACAGACTTATTTGCCAAAGTCGAAAAAGACCTAACAGTTCACGGACAAGAAAGCCTATTCGGTGGTGGAAAAGTTCTCCGTGATGGAATGGGTGTCAGTGCTACTGAAACCCGTGCTGAAAATCCAATGGTTGCCGATACAATTATCTCTGACGCACTTATTATTGATTGGACTGGTATTTATAAGGCAGATATTGGTATTCGTGACGGTAAGATTCTAGCAATTGGTAAGGGTGGCAACCCCGATGTCATGGATAACGTTGATTTCATCGTTGGTGCAAGTACTGAAGCCATTTCTGGTGAAGGGATGATTGTTACTGCTGGTGGAATCGACTTGCATGTTCACTATATGACACCTGATCTTTCTCAAGCAGCACTAGATAATGGTATTACAACCTTATTTGGTGGTGGTACAGGAACTGCGAACGGTACTCGTTCTGCTACTTGTAACCCAGGTGCATGGTACACTCATCGGATGCTACAAGCGGTCGATAATGAACCAGTTAACTATGGTGTAATGGCTAAGGGTTCTGGAGCTCGTCCAGAATTAATCGGTGAACAAATTGAAGCCGGATGTGCTGCTATTAAGACCCACGAAGACTGGGGCGCTACTGCGGCCGGAATTGAAAACTCAATTGCTGCAGCTAACAAGTATGATGTTCAATTCGCTGTTCATACTGACTCACTGAACGAAGGTGGATTCGTTGAAAACACCATCAATGCTTTCAATGGAAATACAGTTCACACCTTCCACACTGAAGGTGCTGGTGGTGGACACGCTCCTGACATTATGGTTGTTGCTGGTCAAGATAACATTCTTCCATCATCAACAACCCCAACAAACCCATATTGTAAGAACACTCTTGATGAATTGTTCTACATGACAATGGTTTGTCACAACCTTAATCCTAAGATCCCTGATGACGTTGCCTTTGCTGAATCACGGATTCGGAAGCAAACTGAAGCTGCCGAAGACGTCCTCCAAGATATGGGTGCCCTTAGTATGATGAGTTCTGACTGTCAAGCTATGGGACGTGTCGGTGAAGTTGCTATGCGGACTTGGCAGTTAGCAAGCAAGATGAAGAATGTTCGTGGACCGCTAGAAGGCGATTCTAAGTACGATGATAACAACCGGATTAAGCGTTATGTTGCTAAGTATACAATTAATCCTGCTATCTGTAATGGTATTTCTGATTACGTTGGTTCAATCGAAGTTGGTAAGAATGCTGACTTAGTTATTTGGAATCCTCAATACTTTGGTAGCAAACCGGATATGGTTATTCAAAATGGGATGATTGTTTATGGTATTGCTGGGGACCCTAGTTCAAGTCTTCCAACCCCAGAACCCGTTCTTGAACGTTTTGAATGGGGTGAAGCAGGACGTGCTGTAAACCATACATGTGTAACCTACGTATCACAATATGCTTATGATCATGGTATTAAGGAAGAATTAGGATTAAATAAGACGGTGCTCCCTGTTCACAATACTCGGAATTTGACTAAGGCAGATATGAAGCTTAACACTTATACACCAAAGACAATCGAAATTGATCCGCAAACCTACAATGTAACAATTGATGGTAATTTAATTACTTGTGGTCCTGCAGATTCACTACCATTAACACAACGTTACTACTTGTACTAATCTAAATTAGATTTATATAGGGGATTGGGAGCCGTGCCCCAATCTCTTTTTATAAAAATTAAACAAAAAGAGGTTTTATTCTTATGGTTTTAACAGAAGTATATCGTAATGTAGATGACATTCCGAACATTGGCAGTTACCACATCGAGACCGCAATGGTTAAGAGTGATGATTTAATGAAGAATATTTTACGGGTCAAGACTGACCATGGTAATGAATACGGGATTCGTCTTGACAACGAAGATCAGATTTTGGAAAATGGTTCGGCTTTCAAGCTTGGTGATAAGAAGCTTCTTGTCTTAAGCGTAATTGCTGACGAAATGATTGAGATAACGCCTCGTGATATTAATGAAATGGGACTTGTTGCTCACTTCCTTGGCAACTTGCATAAACCAGTTCAAATCAAGGACGGTAAGATTTCATTACTACTTGACAAGGTTGTTGTTAAAATGCTCGATAAGCATGATATTAATTACGAATTGAAGAAGGTTCAATTAGATCAACCACTAGAATACCTAGATTTAACAAAGTAAGTAGGGATAAATGATGGAAAATGAATTAACTGAGAAACTAAATTATCTTGAAGTTTTCCAAATTTGTGATTCTACCTTCCCAATTGGGACTTTTAACCACTCGTTCGGGATGGAAAACTATCTGCGGACTAACGTGATTAAGAAAGCTCCTGAATTTCGGATCTGGCTCGAAAATTATTATCGTTCACAATTCAGATTTGGTGAAGGTCTTCTTGTAAAACTTTGCTATGAAGCAATTGAAGATAACGATTTTAGTAAGCTGATTGATTACGATGACCAAATTACCAAATCAACCTTAGCGATTGAAACGCGGAATGGGACTAAGCTAATTGCACACCAAATGATTATTTTGATTCAAAAAATCTATGGTGATAAGGTGCCCCACCTTAACGACTATGCGCAAGCGATTGAAGATGGTAAGGCGTATGGCAACCCAGCAATTGTCTTTGCAATCTTTGCTCATTACAAGAAGCTGCCATTAATGGACGCGTTTTTAATGTATGGGTATAGTGTTGCCTCAACCTTAGTCTTAAATGCTGTGCGAGCAGTTCCGGTTGGTCAGCGTGAAGGACAAGTTATTTTAAATGATCTAATTAAGCTGTTAAAGCCAATCTATAAACGAGTAATGAAACTCGATGCGTCATACTTAGGTGCTAATGCGCCTGGTCTTGAAATGGCTCAAATTAATCACGAAACACAAGAATCACGGTTGTTCATGTCTTAATTATTTTGAAGGGAAGTTAAAAATTATGAAACGTGCAGTAAGAATTGGTGTCGGTGGCCCAGTTGGTTCAGGTAAAACTCAATTAATTGAACGACTTACCCGTCGAATTCATGATGACTATAATATGGCGGTTATTACCAATGATATTTATACGAAGTGGGATGCTGAATATATGGCTAAAAATTCGGTTCTTGATGAAGACCGGATTATCGGTGTTGAAACTGGTGGATGCCCGCACACTGCTATTCGTGAAGATGCTTCAATGAATATGGCAGCTGTTGAAGAACTAGAGAAGCGGTTTAACAATGACCTTGATCTTATTTTCATTGAAAGTGGTGGTGATAACTTAGCTGCTACTTTCAGTCCAGAATTAGTTGACTTCTCAATCTACATTATTGATGTTGCTGAAGGTGAAAAGATTCCACGGAAAGCCGGACAAGGAATGATCAAGTCAGATCTCTTTATCATTAATAAGACTGACCTTGCAAAGTACGTTGGTGCCGACCTTGACCGGATGAAGAAGGATTCTGAAAAATTCCGGAATGATGGGAACTTCCTCTTTACTAACCTTAAAAAGGATGAAGGGTTAGACGGTGTTGTCGACTGGTTGAAGAAGGACGTATTGCTTGAGGATTTGGAAGATGAAAAGTAAAGATTATGATGGCACGATTGATCTTCAATTTACCAATAAGAATGGCCGTAACTTCGCTAAGCGGACATTTCGTAAGGGAAATTCCTGGTTATCGTTTTGCCAACCAAATAAAGATAACATCCCATATTACTTCCTTATAACGACTGGGGGAGGATATGTTGAAGGTGAAAAATATCATCACCAAATAAACCTTGATGATGATAGTCACGCAATTGTTACAACTCAATCGCCTACTTATGTTTATAAGTGTGAACATGGTAAAACGACGACCCAAGAAGATGATATTCACTTGGGCAAGAATGCAATTTTAGAGTTTTATCAAGATGAAACAATTCCATATAAAGATGCGCGTTATCATCAAAAGACATCAATTGAAATGGAAAAGGGTGCTAAGTTAATCTTAACTGATGGTCTTTCTAAGGGATGGTCACCAGATGACGCCCCCTTCCAATATGATGAAGTAGGTCTGCAAACTAAGATTAACTACGATGGTCATTTGGTTTACAACGACTACTTGCTAGTTGATCCTGAAAGCGACCCAATGCAAGAAATAGGTTACTTTGAAGGAAAACTTAACTTTAACTCGGTAGTAATTATTGATGAAAATATTACGCAAGATACAGTTGAGGAAATGCGGAAGTACTTGGATCAATTTGATGTTGATATCCATTATGGAATTTCGTTGCTAGAAGAAGACGGGATGGTTTTCCGGCTTTTAAGCAACAGTGCATTTGAAAATCATAAATTAATGTGGAAGTTTATTAGCTATTACCGTGAAAGGATTCTTCACTTTGCTGAACTTAACTTACGGAAGAGTGAACACCTTGAGCGGGAACAAGCTTAATTCGAGGAACGGTAAATGAATATTATTGTTACTGACTTACTTGCGGCCGGTGTTGGTGCATTTTTTGGCGGTGGCTTACGCAGTCTGCTTGCTGATGTACTTAACTATGATTATAACCATTACCGGTGGGGCACAATTATGGCGAATTTAATTGGTTCGTTATTGATTGGTGTATTTGCGGGGATGGTAACGAGTGATGAATTACGAAATACTATGAATGTTTTATTAGCAACCGGCTTTTGTGGCGGATTGACAACCTTTTCTACTTTCTCGCTAGAAACTTTGAAATACTTCAAATATGGTAAAAAGCTATTAGCTTGGACTTACTGGGTTGGTAGTGTGATTGCATGTATTTGTTGTGTTTACTTAGGATTATGGTTCCACTCATGGTTGTAGAAAGGGGCAAATAAAATGACAAATGGTTTAAAATTGCTCGTTATTGGTTGCGGCTGTTTCTTTGGTGGGGTACTTCGCTATGCCTGTGAAATGATTTCAGATAGATGGCTTAACCCACCGTTTGCAGACCCGCTGGCTGTTTTAATTGTTAATGCTGTTGGGTGTTTTATTATTGGATTATTCACCGGATGGGCATTAAAGAAGATCGTACCAAAGACTGGCATACGATTATTACCACTGGTTTTTGTGGTGGATTAACTACTTTTTCATCTTTTGCGCAGGGAGTCACCGTATTATTCCTCGCTGGACACGTCTGGGTTGGAATTTTCTATATTCTTGCTGACATGTTATTAGGCTTATTTGCAGTCTATGCTGGTCTCTTCTTAGTAATGGGAAAGGACCTTGGAAAAGAGTTATTAAAATAATCGTAGTTAATTAAGGAGTGGAGTTTAGTGCATATTCCAGATAATTATTTGAGTCCGGCAACTTGTGCTGTTATGTTTGCAGTTGCTGCACCGGTTGTTGCGGTCTCAGCTAAAAAAGTAAAGGTACAGCTTAAAGAACATCGAGAGCTTGCGCCAATGCTCGGAATTGCTGCATCGTTATCATTTTTGATGATGATGTTTAACGTTCCAGTACCAGGCGGGACAAGTGCCCACGCGGTTGGAGGTACGCTGCTTGCAATCCTGATTGGACCGTATGCCGCCAGCATTGCGGTCACAGTTGCACTAATTCTTCAGGCTTTCTTATTTGGCGATGGCGGTATTCTTGCCTTAGGGGCAAATATTTTTAATATGGCAATTATCATGCCGTTTACTGGTTATTGGATTTATAATTTTTTGCGTAAGCACCACCATCCAAGTCTTGGCGCGATTATTGGTTCTTATTGCGGAATCAATTTAGCTGCCTTGCTGGCTGGATTTGAGTTGGGGATTCAACCGTTGATTGCGCATACGGCGAATGGGGCGCCGTTGTATAATCCTTATCCGTTAGCAGTAACAATTCCGGCAATGGCATTTGCTCACTTAGCAGTTGCTGGCTGGATTGAGGCATTTTTTACCTACGTTGTTTACTCCTTTGTAAAGCGGGTTGCGCCTAATGAAATTTATAACAACAATCGTCAACAGGAAGTAAAAAAGGGTTCGATTAAATATTTGGTATATGTAATTATTGGTTTAGCAGTCCTTTCGCCAATTGGTTTGCTTGCTAGCGGAACTGCTTTTGGTGAGTGGGATAAAGCTGAATTACTCCAGCGTTTGAAGGTCGAACATGTTGCAAGTTCGGTTCCAGCGGGAATGAGCCATGGTTTTAACTACACCGCTTTATTTGGTGATTATGCCATTCCCGGAACAAGTTTGCCAATCGGCTACATTTTAAGCGCAGTTACAGCGATTCTAATTTTCTTCTTAATAAGTAAGGTGCTGATGGCAATCTATGGTTCAACAAACAAAGCCACAAATAAGTAGCAAAACTGAAACTAAACCAGCAGAAAAACTCCCTGTTTGGTTAATGAACCCGGAGCGACACCAGGTACAGCTAACCAAAGGGCGCTTAGTTCAAGATAATTTAAGTAAGTTTGCGACATTAGTTGCCTTTCTTACCCGTGTAACGCCAGTTTATACTGCTAAAAATTCACCGTGGGTACGGATCATTGAGTTAATTGGTTTAACGATTTTAATTGTTTTATCATCACAGGTTTTATTTTTATGGCTAATTTTAATTCTTATGTTAGTTCACCTGGTTATTTTGCCTGGTTCTGTAATAATCACAATTAGCAAGAAATTATTTAAATTAATGGTAGTTTCGCTAATCGTGCTGCTGCCGAGTTTATTATTGCAGGCGAATAACATTGGCTTATTTTTAGCTCGGGTTGCACTCATCATGTTAAATATTTCCATATTTTTGAGTATTACCTCTTGGCCTCAATTTATTCAGGGGCTCGAACAACTACATTTGCCTAGTGTCATAATTTTAACCCTTGATATTACAATGAAATATGTTTATACCCTTGGTGTTTATATCCAAGAATTATTAAGCAGTATTAAATTACGGACGTTTGGTCAACACGTAAATCGGCGTGTTTTAGGTGTTATTATTGGACAGGTTTATCTGTCGGCCAAAAAAAGAACCAGCGATCTTTACCAAGCAATGTTATTACGAGGGTATAATAGCAATAATGTTGCTAGCTGGAAGCTCAGCTGGAATAAATATGATTTGATTAGTATGGGAGAATTGTTATTTGCAGTTGTTGCATACTTCTTAACACGAGGAGTGGTTACATGATTAACATCGCTAATGGCGCTTATACTTATGGGACGCAAACTGGTTTTCATGATGTCAATATTAATATTAATCGTGGGGATTCAGTGTGTATTATGGGGCCAAATGGTTCTGGAAAGTCTACGTTGTTAAAGACAATTGTCGGTCTCTTTAGTCTGGAAAATGGTAAGTATACTTTTAATGACCAGGTTATCGATAAGAAGTTCCTAAAAGATTCAACTAAAACTGGTCCATTTTATCAAAAATTTGGCTTTGTTTTTCAGAATAGCGAGATTCAGTTATTTAATACAAGTGTGGCTGATGAGGTTGCTTTTGGCCCGCAACATCTGGGTCTTCCCCAACATGAGATTGATCAACGAGTAAATGATTGCTTAAAGTTATTGAAAATTGAACGGTTGCGAGACCGGGTTCCCTATCATCTTTCTGGTGGGGAACAAAAGCTGGTTGCCATTGCTAGTGTTTTAACAATGAACCCTGATATTATAATATTAGATGAGCCGTTTAATGGATTATCTCCCAAATATCGAACATTAATTTCACAAATAGTCAGTCAATTGCATAGTGCAGGGAAAACAATCATTATTTCTAGCCACCATTTTAACCAGATTAGGTCATTAGTGGATCGAGTTTACGTCTTTTCTGAGGATCATACGATTACGCGGGAAATAACGTCTGACCAGCTAGAAGAAATGCCCCAATTTGTTGATTATTTGGATAATTTATAGAGTATTAAGATGTTTGCTTATTAGTAATAAAACGAGTGTTAATCGACAGGATGAAACTGCCGTTAGCACTCGTTTTATTTTAAATAAATTTATATCCGAATCCCCGAACGGTCAGTAAGTGCGCTGGGTGTTGAGAATCATCTTCAAGTTTATCACGGAGGTGGCTGATATGGATGTCAACAATACGTGATGTATCCAGAATATCATACCCCCAAACACCATTGACGAGTTGGTCACGGCTGAGAACTTGTCCGCGATGGTCGACTAAGTAAGAAAGTAATTGAAATTCTTTTGGTGTAAGGTCAATTGTCACCCCGTTTTTGGTAACTGTGTAATCTTTTTGACTGATCTTCCAAGTACCAGCAGTTGTTACTCCCTTTTCGTTGACTGGATCTGGCGATGATAAAGGATGAAGCTGGGGATAATGATATGTCCATAATCGTTGCTCAATTAGCGGACGAAAAACGGCCGGAGTGATTGGTAACGGGATAATATCATCGACTTGGGCCCGGTATAGTTTACGTTGAATGCGATCAGTCAGGTGAGGAACAAAGACAGTAATTGGCCCTTGAATCTGTTGGCGGATAAGAATCATTGTTGCAATCGTCGTATCAAGGCTTACCTCGGTCATGTCCCACCAGATACCACTGATCTTTTGCTTTTCTAAAGCTACGACTAAGCCAGTTGGTGTTGTTACAAGGTCGTAGTTCCAATGAGCTTTTTTACAGATATTTTGTAATTGATCGACCAAGTCATCACGCTGACTCATTATCAAAAATTTGTTAGTCATAAAAATACTCCAAAATTTACATAACCTTTACATTGCAAAGATTAAAAATTTACATCGACTTGTTATTCTCTATTTGTACCATACGGAATATCCGAAAACAACTAATAAACAGGTAGGGAAGCAGTAATGAAAAAAACGATTTTTAGTATTGCTCTGATTGCAATTATTTGTTGGCTGGGGGGATCGTGGGTTCTCGCAAAGAAACAGCCGGCCCAAAGTAAAATCACAATTGTCGGCTCAACAGCCTTGCAACCATTAGCGGAAGCAGTTGCTAATAATTACCGTCACCACCATCCTAACACAAGTATCATTGTTCAAGGAGGCGGGTCGGGGACCGGATTAAGTCAAGTTCAGGCAGGAGCAGTTAACATTGGTTCTGCAGACATATTTGCCGACCAGCAAGACGGGATCAATGCTAATAAATTAGATGATAATATTGTTGCCGTTTCAGGAATTGTTCCAGTTGTTAACCGCGACTTAGGAGTAACAAACTTAACCATGGATCAATTACAGCAAATATTTACGGGTAAAATCACTAATTGGCAAGAAGTGGGTGGACCAGATTTGCCAATAACAGTTGTTAATCGTGCCCATGGGAGCGGAACCCGCGTTGCATTTGAACAATCAGTATTGGAGCCGGGGATGCATGCGATTAATGCACAAGAACAAGACTCGAATGGAACTGTTAAGGAAATTATCAAAAATACACCGGGAGCAATTAGTTATATTGCGTTTGCTTATTTGAATGATCAGGTCCAAGCAGTAAGCCTTGATGGGGTTAAACCAACAGCTGCCAATGTTACCACGAATAAGTGGCAATTATGGTCATATGAACATATGTATACCCAAAAACACCCGTCCGCTGCGACAAGTGCTTTTATTAAGTATATGCAAAGTGAGCAGGTGCAAAAATCACTCGTAACCGAAGCACACTATATTAGTATCCATGATATGAAAGTTGAAAAAACGCCAAGTGGAAAAGTAATTGAGAGGAAATAACATGGAAGATTTACGACAACGATTAACGAAACCGTCTGCGGAAAGCAAGCAGGAAGTTTCGGGGAAAATAGTGAGTTATCTTGCAATTGGCCTAATTGGCGGATTAGTAGGGACAATCCTTATTTTCCTTACAATTAAGGGAGTCGCCCTCTTTACGGGGAACCACTATTCACTATGGAATTTCTTAACGGGGATTGACTGGCGGCCAAGTCACCACCTCTTTGGTGCGTTGCCGATGATTGCTACATCTTTTAGCGTCACTTTGCTTTCCGGAATTGTTGCCCTGCCTTTAGCATTAGTGGTGGCGATTGCGATTACTGAAATTTTACCATCCACAGCATATAAATTTCTTCAACCAGTAATTGAATTGTTAGTCGGCATCCCCTCTGTTGTATATGGTTACGTTGGCTTAACCTTGATTGTCCCCTTCCTCCGTCGATTTTTTGGCGGAACCGGATTTGGGATTCTGGCAGCAACTTGCGTCCTTTTCTTAATGATTCTCCCAACGATGACATCAATGACGATTGATAGCTTCAAGGCAGTACCAAAACAATATCGCAATGCTTCCGCTGGATTAGGGGCAACGCGTTGGCAAACTATTTCCCGGGTAATTATTCCAAGCGCCAAAAGCGGAATATTAACCGCAATGGTATTTGGAATGGCGCGGGCCTTTGGAGAGGCATTGGCGGTCCAAATGGTAATCGGTAATACAACGGTAATGCCGACTGGATTGATGCACTCTGCGGCAACTTTAACGAGTGTGTTAACAACAGGGATTGGTAATACAGTGATGGGAACGATTTCCAATAATGCCTTATGGTCCCTGGCACTAATTTTATTAGTGATGTCATTGGCATTTAACTTATTAATGCGACTTGCAAGCAAGAAAGGAGTAAAATAATGCGTCCAGAAAGAGTCGATCGGGTTGCGACTATTATTATTTTGACCTTAACGGGTCTGGTTGGGATCATTTTACTGGCTTTATTAGCTTATTTGTTATTATCAGGGATTCCCCATATTTCATGGCACTTTTTAACCTCGAGCGCAGAGTCATTTAAGAGTGGCGGGGGAATTCGTGACCAGCTCTTTAATTCGTTATACTTAGTAGTTTTGACTTTGCTTGTTTCAATTCCGCTTGCCTTATGTGCTGCAATATATCTCAGTGAATATGCGCCGGACAACAAGTGGACGAACTTTTTGCGGTTAGCAATCGAGGTCCTAAGTTCTTTACCGTCAGTAGTAGTTGGTTTATTTGGTTATTTAGTATTTGTCTTGCAATGGGGGTTAGACTTTTCCCTGCTAGCAGGAGCGCTTGCCTTGACTATCTTAAATTTACCGATTTTGACCCGTGCTTGTGAGGATGCCTTGCGTCAAGTTCCGTATTTGCAGCGTCAAGCGGGATTAGGGCTGGGGATGTCTAAATGGCGAGTTACAACCAAGATTGTGTTGCCAGCAGCGCTACCAGGGATTATTACTGGTGCGATTTTGAGCGCGGGACGAATTTTTGGTGAAGCAGCAGCACTGATTTATACGGCTGGCCAGAGTTCACCGGCCATTAGTTATACTGATTGGAACCCATTTAGTCCAACCAGCTTTTTGAATCCAATGCGACCAGCGGAAACCCTAGCAGTTCATATTTGGAAAGTTAATAGTGAAGGCTTAGTGCCAGATGCCCGGGCAGTGTCTAACGGTTCTGTCGCAGTATTGATTTTAACAATCTTGATTTTTAATTTGCTTGCCAGATACATTGGTTACTTAATTAAGCGACGACTAGCAAAGTGAGGATAAAATTATGCAAAATTCAATCGCACTTGAAGTAAAAAACTTAGAGGTCTTATACGGTGAGAAACATGTTGTGCATAATGTTTCGATGAAATTTCCCGCGAATAAGATTACAGCAATGATTGGGGCTTCCGGATCAGGAAAATCGACTTTGTTACGAAGCCTTAACCGAATGAATGATGATTTAGCGACTGTTCATGGGGAAATCAATTTCCATGACTTAAATATTAATCAACCTAAAGTAAACGTTTATCGCATTCGGCAGCAAATTGGGATGGTGTTTCAACAACCAACGCCTTTTCCGCTCTCAATCTATGAAAATGTCATTTATGGCCTTCGCCTTGCGGGGGTAAAAGACCGCCAAATACTTGACCAACGGGTTGAAGAAAGTCTCCGTCAAGCTGCCTTATGGGATGAAGTAAAAGACCAGTTAAAAGAAAGTGCCTTAGCCCTTTCCGGTGGTCAGCAACAACGGCTTTGTATCGCGCGGACATTAGCTGTTCAACCAGAAATTATTTTAATGGATGAACCAACGAGTGCCCTTGATCCAGTTTCAACTTCGCAAATTGAGGAGACTTTAGTACAATTAAAAGAGAAATTTACTATTATAATGGTAACCCATAACATGCAACAGGCATCCCGGTCTGCTGATTGGACCGCCTTTATGCATCAAGGGAACTTAATTGAATTTAATCAGACCGCGGATGTCTTTATGAATCCACGAGAACAACAAACAGCCGATTATCTTAGCGGTAAATTTGGTTAGGAGGATAACGATGGGAGCAATTTTTGATGATGAACTAAAACGCCTACGTAGCCACTTCATGGAAATGGGAATCGACGCAAGCGAACAGATTTATCAAGCAACAAAAGCTTTTACGGATCATGATGCTAAGCTTGCTGACCAAGTCTTGAATACGGATATGAAAATCAACGATGAAGAAATTCATCTTGAAAAGCAGGCTCTTAAATTAATGGCATTGCAAAACCCGGTTGCAACAGATTTTCGTAAGATTATCAGCATCTTAAAAGCTAGTACAGATATTGAACGGCTCGGTGATTACTCAACGCATATTGCGCGAGCAGCCATCACGCTGAGTAAGTTTGAACATCATGAAGAAATTGAACAGCCAATTGAGCAAATGATGATGATCGTGCGAAAAATGCTTGAACGAATCTTAGATGCCTATGTATATACGGACGAACAAGTCGCTTATGAAGTCGCCAATGACGACTTAAAAGTAGATTTAATTTACGTTAAACTTCAAAAAGAAATTATGAAAGCCCTTGTTAAGGGGGGCGAAGACGTCAAAGCCTATGAGAGCTACTTAGCGGTTCTTCGCAATCTTGAACGGGCAGGTGACCACATTGTTAATTTAGCAGAATGGATTATTTACAGTGCGTCTGGAAAACTAGTAGAATTAAATCCAGGAAAAGCAGATCCAACGTTAGTTCGTCGCAAATTAGATGAAGGTCAGAAGTAAAAGAGGTAATTAAGGTTGAATAAGGTACAGGAAACATTCTTATTTCAGGACAAGATAAATAATGATGTGAAAAAAGCGTGGTTAGCAAACGTTCTTGCCCATCACTTACTAGTTGTAGGACAAACAGGCAGCGGCAAGACAACAACGACGCTTTCGCTCCTAAACCAACTACAGCACCTTAATCAGACAACAATTGTTTTTGATCCAACCGGCGAATACGCACAACTACCAAACGCCATCACCTATCAACTCGGAGCTAATGCTTATCTTGAAGCTGGAACATTATCGGCACATGAGCTTCAAGAAGTTCTCCAGCTTCATTTACCGGTTCAGTTACGTAATAAATTAGTCCAGGCAATCACCGCTTTACGTGTTCAACATAACATTCTCGAGCAAGATGGGGTTTATAAAAAATGTGGACAAGCAATAACTGATTACCAACAAAAGCTGGCACAGCTAGCTGCGTGGACAACGGACTATCAGCCACAAGAATTATTTAATCAATTAATTGAAGAGTTTGTCATCCCATACGACGATCAACGGGCTGATTATCACTTATTGGGGCAGCGGTATGATCGACAGGCGATTGCTAGAAATTGGGATAGCTTGACAACGATTCGTGAGCGTCTTGCTAGTACCATGTTTGCAACGATTTTTGATTCGTATGAGCATCCTGGAGTTTTTAAGACAGAGTTAAGCTTTGTCTTAAAAATGTTCCTAAATCATCGCAGCACACATCGAACGTTAGTAATTGACCTTTCTGTGTTAAAAGATTATGAAGAGAGCCAACGAGTATTAATTTCATTTTTGATGAAAAAGATTTTACGCCTGCGTCTGCAAAGACCACAAAATATTCCAGTTAATATCGTAATTGATGAAGCACATCGCTACTTACCACAAAATGAGGAAAAATTGGCGGATAATGGTATCTTTCAAGTGTTACGCGAAGGACGTAAAGTCCACTTGAAAGTGTTGTTAACGACCCAATCCCCGCTTGACCTCCCCGCTCGTTTGCGATCCCAATTTAGTAATGCCGTTATTCATCGATTGATTGATGATGATGAAATGCGGAGTTTAGGAATTATTGACTTTCCAGAAACAATAAAAAATTTAGACATTGGGAAAGCTTATTTAAAAATGGGGGATAAGCTAGCTAGCGTGAGGGTGGAAGAACCGAATTGGTGGAAATAAAAAGCAATCTCAGCGAAAGAAAAGGTGAGATTGCTTTTTATAAATTAGAAAGTTA
>NZ_QORN01000052.1:0-12709 GCF_014830205.1 Limosilactobacillus walteri | reverse complement strand
TACCAGAAAGTGTATACCCCTTATAATGATATTTATTGTCGTTATAAGTGGCTATATATTAAAAAGGAGTATACAGATAATTATTATTTAAGTAGTAGAATTAAAAATAATTTGATCTTGCTTAAAAGTTGGTAGTATAAAGTAATATAGATGTTTTTGTCACTTAAAAATTTAATTGAGGAAGAGACTATGGATGATAATACAGTCAAAATTTTGGATCTAGATGCTAAAAAAGCGAGAGAAGCGTTTTTGTTATCTAAAAATTACTTTAATTGTAATTTGCCAGAATATTTTGATTTTACTCTGGTACTAAAGGAAATAGATAAGGTACTGAGAAAGAAGAATAAGCAGCCGGACACACTGCTTGGAACTCTTAACGGGAAATATGGGATAAAAAAGGATTGTTTGGATGAACAGTTAAAAAAAAGCGAGGATATACATATAAACCTATATTTAAATAAAAACGGCGAATACGATTGGCGAAAATTACAAATCGTAAATCCATACTTGTACGTTAGTTTGGTTCATTTAATAACTCAGAAGGATAATTGGAGTAAGATTCAGGATAGGTTTAAAGCGTTTGATGATGAATGTGGATCAGAGATTATTTGTACCAGTATTCCGTTTATAAAAAAGGATGGAAGTAATGCAGAAAGTAAAGATGAAGGTATCAACTGGTGGAAATATTTTGAGCAAGAAAGTCTAAAAATGGGACTCTTCTATAAGTACTGCGTACAGACGGATCTAGTAAATTGTTATGGTGCGATTTATACTCATACCATCGCATGGGCGTTAGAAGGGAAGGATGAAGCTAAAGAAAATAGAGGAGAAGGAGCACTTTTAGGAAATAAAATTGATTCTACTATCCAGAGAATGCAAAATGGACAAACTAATGGAATTCCTCAAGGAAGTAAGGTTTTTGATTTAATAGCAGAACTAGTATTGAGATACTCAGATTCAAAATTAATTAAAAAATTACATGCTGAAAATATAAAGAGATCTTTTAAGATTTTACGTTATCGAGATGATTATAGAATATTTGCAAATAATAAAGAAACATTAGATAAGATAGTAAAAGAATTATCATTTATATCTGCTGAGTTAAATATGCATTTTAACAATACTAAGACTCGATTAAGTACGGATGTTATTAGTAGTTCCATCAAACCAGATAAAATGTATTGGGTAGATTATGAATCATTAATGGAATCCTCAGAAATATCCGATCAAAAGAAATTATTAATGATATATAAATTAACAATGAAATTTCCCAATACAGGAAGTGTGAAAAAGGCTTTAATAGCTTTCCGAAAATTATTACGTAGAAAATATAATATAATTCTCGAATACTATAGTTATGCTTATATATTTAGTATTTTTAAAGCCGCTAATCCTCTAGCGGCAGCTCAAAATATATTTGGTGAAATAGTAAACGAAAAAAATCAAAATTATGAAGTGGGAGATTTGTTTCAATTATGTAATTCTATCAATTCTCGTTTTGGTCAAATTGAAACTTTCGAAGTTGAAAAATTGAGAAGAAAACTTAAATCTTGTATCAGTAAGAATAGAGATAGTAATAATCAATTGTCATTAAGAATTGTTAATGAATTGTTAATAGGAAATATTAGTTTTATTCAAGCACTTTTTAAGAAAACCTTTTATAGTATTTCGGAGTTAAAAAATTCTTTTGAAAGGTATTTTGGAAATGATGATAACAATAAATTTATACAAGAAGAATTTGAAACGTTGATAAATAAACAGCAAAATGATTATCATCAGCTTGCTGCAATTTTGACTATGATTGGAGTACGTTCTCCTAAACATATTGATACAGTCGTTAGTTGTTTGAGTGTATTATGTGATACCTTGAATGATAAGAAAGATAAAGAAATTTTTATTGGTGAAGACATGAGAACATTTAATAAACGATTGAAGAATATGCCTAATTCAGAATACATGCAATTATGGATGCAAAGATTCTTTCTTGGTAATTCTGTTTTAGAGAAGTCAACCGATAGCGGTAATAAATTACTGAATGCTGTAAGCCAGATGGGAACAGGATATGAGTTTTGGAATATGAAGTGGTTAAATGAAATAGATAAAGATAATAAACTTAGAGTAGAGGCCTCTATTATAAATAAGCAAAAACTTGAAGAAGTTGAATCAATTATTAAGATAAATGAAGAAGATGAGTATGAATAACAATAGTTGGTTTATTCGTTAGAAGAATATTAGGAATGAGATATAAAATGGGATATGTACGTAATTTATTAAAGCAATTAATTCAAGAAGGTAAAGTTAGACAAGTCGGTAAGTCTGTTAATACTAAATATGAAAGCGTCAAAAAGCGTCAAAAATTTATATGGAATTAATCATAGATAGTCAATCATTATTAAATGAATGCTGATGGATAGGAAAGTATTTGTGTTAAAAGACTAATTTGCTGAATGTATATTGAATCGGTCTAATTTAAAAGTTATCGGTGCAAAATCAGCTAAGTTTGCACCGATAAAACGATTATTGCACTGAAAACGGTGAGGGGAAATTTAAAATTGGTAGAGCAAAATGTTAATAAGCAGAATTCATCTAGTGATAAAATTCATGATAATTTCTTTGATATATTAGATCAGAGTTTGAAAGAAGATTATGAAGTTTTAGAATTCCTAAAAGATAAATAGCACTAGAATATTTAATTTCTTTTAGTATGGAATGCACATAATTAAAATTTCTTACCCTGAGCGTTGATATATCAGGAGTTATATGAATTTAATCGTTACTTTCTGCTATTATTCGTAGGCATAAAATCTTGATCATATTTGTAATATCTTGATCATTTATAGTAAAATGATCAAGATACTAAGCCAGTGATTAAGATAAGGGTGTGACTAAAATTAAGCAATTTGACTATCAAACACTGAATCATTTGAACTATTCAAGTGATTTAGTAAATAAAATGAATCAAATTTATAATTTAAGAGGTAAAACTGATAGCTATGAGACTGATTATAGGGACACGTTGGACCGCTTAGTAGAAGTAGCTAAAGTTCAAAGTACTAGTTCATCAAACCGAATTGAAGGTATTTATACAACAGATGAACGAATGAACAAAATCATGCAAGACAAAACGCAACCGAGAAATCGTGATGAGAAAGAAATTTCAGGTTATCGAGATGTCCTTAAATTAATCCATGAACAATATGACTATATTCCTATCTCGGTTAATTCTATTTTGGAGATGCATAAGAGGTTATTTGCTTATACTGGAAGCACTTGGGGCGGTAATTTCAAGGACAGCAATAATAAAATAGTTACTGAGTATGGCAATGGGAAACAAGAGGTAAGGTTTAATCCTCCAGCAGCATATCTTACACCAGAATTAGTACGGAACTTATGTGATTCTTATAATCGAGCTATTAAAGAAGGTGTATTTTCACCACTACTATTGTCAGGAGCGTTTATTTTTGATTTTGTATCCATTCATCCTTTCAATGATGGTAACGGAAGAATGTCACGATTATTAATGTTACTGACAATGTATAAAGCGGGTTTTGATGTTGGAAAGTATATAAGCATAGAAAAATCTATTGAGGAGACCAAATCGTCATATTATCAGGCACTAAAAGATAGTTCGGAACAGTGGATGAATAATAAAAATGATTATTTACCATTTTTAGAATACTTTCTGGGCATTATCTTAAAAGATTATCGCGAATTTAATGAGCGCTTGAGTATGGTTAATCAGTCTGATTTACCTGTGGATCAATTAGTGTTAAAAACTATTCGTCAGGCATTAAAACCATTATCTATTAAAGAACTAAACAATCTTATTCCGCAATATAGTGAAATTACGATTCGACGAGCAGTAAAAAAACTTCGCGATGCTAATAAGCTGGAAAAGATTGGGCAGGCAAGGTTAACGAAATATGGTTTGAAAAATAATAGCTATTAGATGACAGAAAGTATTGAATTAACAAACAATGCACACAACTAGACACACAGAATCTAAATTGATTGGCTTAATTGTTGATATATCAATGCCTATGCAATTTAACCTCTGAGCTTCTTAACCGTTTTGCAAAGTGGTGGACATTTTTGACTAGGTGAAGTGCTACAAATGTTGGTATATCAACCTTAGTAGCATGTTAAAGTATGTTAAGATTCATCATTTACCAAAATTGAAGTGAAATATTTGAAAGAACATTAAGTTGATTCGGTTAAAAAATATTTGACATATTTGAAACGCATTAAAAAGTATGGTGCAGGAACAATCTCTATTTTAGAGGACAAAGATGCGGTATTTGTATTAAAACTAGTCGAATATTATATACAAGTCTATGATAAAATTGATGAAAATTAAAGCGCTAAATGGAAGGAGAAAGTGATGAAGTATTTTTTTAAATAGAAATGATAAGGCGACTGGTACTCAATCAATGATACTAATAATTATCAATAGTATTGTATTAACGATTTTTAATTTTGGGAGAGTAAATACTAGTGATCTAAAGAGTGTATGTATGGCTACTATTACTGTAACTATTCCTTTAATTATGAATGTTTATAAAGACAAGACGAAAATTAATATTGTAAAGCAGAATTTTGACTCACTGTTTAGTAAAGTCAAATTTGGTTTAATGGGATTATTAATTATTGCTATAGTAATAGCTTTTGAGATAATTTTTGAAATAATTATGAGAATAAAGATGCCAATTTCTCCAGTAACTATAATTTTGCTTCCAATTTTGTAAATAATGAATATGCTTTTCCATGCACTAAAACTATATATATCATATTTTATATTTAATAATAGGATTTTCAATTGTATTTGAACCTTGGATCTATGCTATGTTGTTTTATCTTGATAAGAATTACGAAAAGCAGTAATTACCCATATATTGAAGCAGGTACTACGAAATTACGAAAATCGTAGTATTTAGTGGAATTATTATTCATTATCAAGGTTAATCCAGTCCAGAACGCTCTTTGAAACTTGCTCAGCCTTTTCGCCATTCATCTTATTAATTAAGAACCTGCCAAAGTTTCTTCTGATAGGGTCCCATTCCTGTCTCGTCAGTTGAGCCATTTGCCAATTCATCTATATTTGCCTAAGTGCCTTTGCTATATATATTAGCGCTTTAGCACTGACATTATTAGCATTTCTAACTTCCAGACATGAAATATAGTTAGTTGAAAATAAAAATAGTAAACATTATGGCCAATATTGGATTAGGTCGCAAACCAGTATACACGGGAAGCTGATATCAGCACTGGTCCGCTATGCTGATACCAAGTCTAAAGTTAGGAAAATTGAAGCCGATTTGATTGATCAAATCAAAACTGGTCATGATTTTAGTACTGGTAGCAAATACTTGCCTGAAGCATTATCTGAGTGGATCAATCATCAAATTGAAATGGAACGTTGGAGTCCAGCTTCAATTAAAACCTGGCGCTATACAGAAAAAATGGTGCATTGCTATCTGGATGGGGTAAAAATAAGAAGTTGTGATGAAGATACAATTAGGGAGTTCATCACGACTTATGCGAGAGAGCATCATACTAGTATTACGACACATTCCACCGCCAGTAAACTTTTACAACAGTTAAGGACATACTTTTTAACATTAGAGGGTGATGTTATTACAAAATCACCAGTTCCTAAAAGGCCAATTGATTATTTTTTCAGACGAGATAAGCAGTCAATTACGAAAGAAAAGTATGTTATGACGGACCACGAATTTCAGGCATTCAGAAGAACCATTCAAGACGATTTAGCACAAGTTCCCATTCAACGTTGGGTCGTTCGGATGGCATTATGGGTTGAAGCAGAAACAGGAATACGACCACAAGAAATTCAAGCATTGAAGCCTTCTAACCTCACGCAAGATGAAGGACATTGGGTATTCAAAATAAATGATTCTTATTCTGAACTGACTAAGACATTGAATGGTCATCTCAAAGCTCGTCGTAAGGGTAAAAGTTGCTTGACTTCGCCAATTACTCAGCAGTTGCATGATCAACTACAAGTCTTTAAACAAAAACATGCAAAATTTATTAAAGACAAAGGTCTACAAACAACTAGTGAGTTATATTTTCTTAATTTAACTGATTACCCCCTTGCTAGATTAGGCTATCCAGTGACACAACGTTCAATGAATGACATGCTTAAGGAAATTTGCCGACGGATTGGCGTTAATAATGATGATTTACCATTGAGTTGTTACACGCTTAGAACAACTTGCGGAACTAGGCTAGCAAGGCTTGGTGATTACAGTTATGCTTGCAATCGATTGGGTAACTCCTTAGCGGTTTATATGCGTTACTATGTGAAGACGTTTAATACTGGTTATAGTGGATTGATGGATCGGTATTTTTAGTAGGCAAAAATTCAGGCAATACAATTAATGATGACGTAAGTTCTTAATAATTGGAGAAAAATACTTTATATGGTGTAATATATTTTCATATAGTGTAATATAGAATTAGTTGGACAGTTGGGTATAATATAGCTGTTCTTGTTGTTTAATTAAATGTAATATCAGGTTGGGAGTATATTTTGCGATTATATCATGGTACTACAACCTCAAATGCTCAAAAGATACTTAAATCTGGTAGATTTCATAGCAATTTACACATTATAGAATCAATTTTGTATGAGGGCGAACGAAAGAAGTTTGAAATTCCTGGATCATTGGGATATGGAACATATACTTTCGTGGATGATCCAAGTATGGCATTGCGTTTTATAAATAAATTTGATATGGACAATCAGGTTTTACAAGTTGATGTAGATATTGAGAATCCTGATAGTATTTTAGATTTTACAAATCCCGATCATCGGAAACAATTTCGAATATTTTCTCAGAATTCGCGAAATGTCCAAAAAGCCAATAATATTTTTAATGCAATACCAGGTAGACCTAATGGTAAAATAGACTTATTTGCTGGTATTATGACAGAAATGTTCATTGTGTATTTGAGGAAAAATGGTATTTGTATTAGGTTTGTAAAAAAACAAACAGAAACATTTTTACCACCGTTTAACAACAGTTATCAAAGACTCGGGATACCTAATGGTACAGAGTTTACTATTAGATATCCTGAAGATATCAAGTCAATAAAGCCGTATAGTTTTAAGGAGGAATCATAATGCGGATTGAAGATTTAATTATAACTCAACAAAGTGTTAACGATTTCTTTGATGAAATCGATACGGATGCTTTAGTGGAAAGTTTAAAACTATCTTTTAATGAACAATCAGTGACTGTTAGCGAAGGTAGGGCAACTTATTCTCTAAAAGAGCAAAAGGGTTACTACATGAAGGGTACAAGTAATCTGTTTTCTAACATGAAAGAGGTTGCGTAATGGTTGTATTAGAGTTTAAGGGTTATCATATTCTAAAAATGGAATATGAACGTAATCTGAAGTTTAATTCCAAAGAAGATGAAGCAAGTTTTAATCCTAACATCAATATTAGTTTCCACAAGAATAGTGATAAGGAAGCTAACGTTGTTCTTGGCTTTTCATCTAAAGATGAACTTCCTTTTAATGTTGATGTACAGATAGAAGGAATGTTCAAGTATAATGCTGAAGAAGATGAGGCAAAGCTAGGACTTGATAATTTGCTTAAAAAGAATGCAACTGCAATACTTTTCCCATATTTCAGAATGGTAATAAGTCAGCTTACTGGAATGAGTGGTGAATACCCTGCATTAGTATTACCGACTATGAATATAGGTAATTTAATAGATAAACAGGATAAAGAGTAGGATATTAAGTAAATTATTAAACTATGTGCTCTAAAAAGGACTTTGATGATAATTGAATAAAGTTTCTGACCATGCTTTTAACACAAAATCTTAATACGTTTAGGGTAAAATCCTTTTATACCAAGGATTGAGTTGCCCTGAAAAAGCGACTTAGTGAGCACTACAAAGAACACATAAGCCTGTAATACCAGCAATTATCGTCGGCGGTACAGGCTTTTTTTGTCGCTTAAATGGCGCTGATTTAACACGGGCGGATGTTGGTAAGTGATTTTGAGTGTCTGAAGTGTTTGGATTGCTGATATGGCAAGGTTAGTCGTGTGTTAAAATATGTTAAAGAGAAAGAGGAGGAGATCTACATGCTTAAAATATTTAGTATATTTAATTCGAAGAATAATAAAAAGGCAGTAGGTAATGCTGAAAAGTTAAGGAAATCAATTAACTACTTAACGAATCAGAAAGATAGTGGAGATCATCTTATTGATAAGTTTCATACATTAATGTACTTGCAAAAAATTATTTGTAATAGTATCACTTATGATGATTACGGGTATAAAACAATATACGAACCTAATTCTGCACCTGAGTTAGGATTGAAAGACTTTCTACCAAGAAATAATCTTTACAAAAATATTGATATGCATGATAATCCTATTCTTATAAATTCTAAAGATGTGGCTTTCATTACTATGCCATGGAGTAATGAAAGAATCATTGATAGTTTAAGAGGCATTGGAAATGATGCGGATAATCGATTCGATAATACAAATTCTAATATTGACAATTTATACATTTATCCGTTAGGGATTGTATTAGTATCATCAGGGAACCATAGCCAATTATCTGGTTTATTAAAGTGTGAATTAAAGCGGATAAAAGTAACTGGAATTTATGATATTTCTGAAGAACTTCTTAAAGATAAAGATGGACAATTTGTAAATTTTCTTGGGTCATCAGAGGAAAATACTCTTTTAGAAAAATGGCAATCTCTTATGGAAATTGGAAAATATTTATTAAAGTACAACGAATTCCCCCATCAAATAGTAAACTGTATAGAGAAAGAGAACGATAAAAAGGATAGAGAAGGTAATAAAGTATTAAATTCGATGACTTATAAAGATAAAGTTTTAACAGAGTTTTCCAATACTGCATATCGAAGACTAACGGGAGCTATGAACTTTGACAATGTACCAAAGGCAATCTGGAATTTATGGTATGATGAGAATAATGAATATTCTGTCCAAAGTTTAAGTAAAGCAAATGCTGATGATAGTAAGTGGAAAACTTTATATGGAATGTTTCAAAGGGAATTTGCTAAGTTAAAATAATGCTCAATTCCCGTCACATCAGCTTTTGAACAAAGTTTCTGACCACGTATTTAACACAAAAGCTTAACACGTTTAGAGTCGAATGCTGTCGTACCAATACCTCAGCTACCCTAAAACAGCGCCTCTAGTCAGCATAATTAAAACTTGCAAAGTTTATTAGTCCTTAATATATCAATGTTTTACGGAGATGTATCAAGGACTATTTTTGTTTATTTAAGAACATTATGCACACAGAAAAAGTGTGTGCATGTGCTTGCATCGATGCATCGCTAGAACTATTGGTTTAATAGGCGTTATAGAGGATTTTTTGTGTGCAAATCATGATTTGAAATAGTTGATATGAACATGATTTGAAATAGTTGATATGAAAAAGAAGAAACATGATTCCAACAAATAGTGAAATCATGTTTTTATAAATTAACATTAAATTTTAGTCAGCGATATCTTACCATGAAGTACTTTAGTTATTTTTGCCAATCTGCGACGACTACTTTTCCAATCATATGTCCATTTTCAACAAGGCTGTGAGCTTTCCTAAGATTTTCGGCATTTATTGGAGAAAATGATTGTGTTAAAGTACATTGCAATTCGTTATTATTAATCAAAGTTGCTATTTTATTAAGAATCTCATGTTGTGATTGCATATCTAGTGTATGATAATAAGATTTTGTATACATCCATTCCCAAGCGAATATAGCCTTTTTAGGTGTTAATAATCGTAAATTAATAGGTCGTCTATTTTCTGTAATAGATGCAATGGCACCCTCTGGTTTAATTAATTCGCACATTTCTTTCCAATGGCTATCAATATCTTTTAATTCCAGAATGTAATCAACATATTTATAGCCAAGTTTATGAACTTCATTTACCAGATTCTTTCGGTGATTTACTACATCTGCAGCTCCATGAGATTTCACCCAGTTAATACTTGCAGGTCGAGAAGCTGTGGCAATAACTGTTAGACCAGCATTAGATGCTAATTGTGTTGCAACAGATCCTACACCTCCAGCGCCATTAATAATAAGAATCGTTTTACCTTCATTAGTTTTTTTATTTTGAGATAGGGATAATTGTTCAAATAATGCTTCATAGGCAGTTAGGGAAGTTAAAGGCATCGCAGCTGCTTGGGCATCCGTCAATGATTTAGGAGCATTTCCGACGATTCGTTCATCTACCAATTGATACTCACTATTGCTTCCTGATCGTTTAAATGAACCAGCATAGTAAACACGATCACCTGGTGAAAAAAGTGATACTTTGCTACCGACTTTTTCAACAATTCCACAAGCATCCCAGCCAATAATTTTGGGTTTTGAGAGTTTTCCATGCCCATTTCTTCTTACGCCAACATCAACAGGATTAACTGAGACGGCATTAACTTTTACTAATAAATCGTGTCCCTTAGGTGTTGGCTTTGGTGTCTCAAATTCAAATAAACTTTTTGGATCTTTAATATCCAAATGTTCGCTAAAACCAATTGCTTTCATAATTAATTCCTCTTTCCTTGTTTTATACTTATCAATAGTAAGCTGGGAAACAAATCAAACAAGAAGAGAATTTAAAATTCCTATGTAACAATTATTTCCCTAATAGTGACAATTGTTGAGATCGTGTATTATAGAAATTAGGATTCAAAAATAATAGGGAGGAGCATGATTTTGCAAAGGCATATTTATAATTGTAATGATGGTTGCCCAGTTGAGAGCACTTTACAAATTATTTCGGGTAAATGGAAAAGTGTAATCATCTATCATTTAATTAAAAATAAAGTGTGTCGTTTTAGTGAATTACAAAAACGGATGCCAAATTGTTCTAGGCGAATGCTATCTTTACAACTTAGCAAATTAGAAAAAGATAAAATTATTGAAAAGAAAATATACCCTGTCATTCCTCCTAAAACAGAATATAAATTAACCTGTTTTGGACAAACGTTGACTCCACTTATTATTGAAATGGAGAAATGGGGAAGAACATACAATACTATAAATTTAGAAGGAAATTAAAAGCTTACACCTAGATGTAGACTTAATGAAATTTCTTATTTTAATTTTCTTCCATATTGTCAGCAATAATATCAACGGTTGCTTGATAATGAATTAGATTTATAATTTAAAGGGTAAAACTGACAGCTATGTAATTAGCTATCAGCATACTTAGGTAGTCACATAATAGTATTATTAAGGAATAATTGTTTAATTACTGAAGGGAAGTTATTAAATGGCGCAGATTCAACTAATTAGGTCACCTTTTATCCCATCAAATAACCAATTTCCTGAGGATCAGTTGATTGGGATTGCAACTAATTTTTATCATTCCGTCCCATTTTATCATCCAACGCCGCTAGTAAAATTACCGAACTTTGCTCATGAGAATAAACTAGGAACAGTATATATTAAAGATGAAGCTCACCGCTTTGATTCGCGCTTAAAAGCATTTAAGGCGACTGGTGGCCTTTTTGCGATGGCCTGTTGTATTGCTAAGCAAGCTGGGTTGCCATTAGCGGGCTTGACATATGATCAATTGCAGACTCATGCTGTTAAAGCGGTTGCTAATAAGCTCACCTTTTATACGGCTACTGATGGAAACCATGGGCGTGGTGTTGCTTGGGCAGCAGCCAAACTTGGGACCCATGCAGTAATCAAAATGCCTGTTGGTTCAACCAGACTTCGGGCGGAACATATTGCTCAATTTAATAATGCCCAAGTTGAAATTACTGATAAAAATTACGACGATACTGTTCAATTCGTCTATGAGTTATCGCAAAAAGACCCTAATGGTATCTTAATTCAAGATATGGCATGGTCAGGTTACACCAAAATCCCGCAAGAAATATCTGCGGGGTATTCAATTATTGTAAACGAAATTCTTGATCAATTAGCCAAGGATGATTATCCGACCCACCTTTTTCTCCAAGCGGGGGTTGGGCAGCTATCTTCAGGAATTATCAATGCACTATTCAGTCAGTTGCCAACAAACTACTATCCAATTGTAACGATAGTTGAACCTGCCAATGTTGCCTGTTATTTCCTTTCTGCCCAAGAAGCTGATGGTCTAGCGCACACTGTTCCGGGATCCCCGCAAACAATTATGGCGGGGCTTAATTGCCAAACGCCGAGTGCAATTTCTTTTCCACTCATAAAAAAGACCGCTAGTTTTTATGGTACATTAACGGATGAGGTAGCAGCCAATGGAATGCGCATATTAGCACATCCTAGGGGTAATGATCCCGTAATTGTATCAGGTGAATCTGGTGTTGCAGCCTTTGCCTTTTTAAATGCCGTTGTTCAAAATTCCCAATATCGACAATTGTTAAAGCTTGATTCAACTTCCCGAGTTCTAGTTATCAATACCGAGGGTGATACTGATGAGCATGATTATCAAACCATCATTAATAAGTAGACAGGCTGAGTAGTCAATTGACATAAGCATGTCCGAAGTAACTAACGATTAGATCAAGCCTAGAATAAATCGATAAAAGCCAATGGGAGTGAGACAGAACTAGCTTGCTAGTTCGTTTTTCGACGCGAAGCTAGCCTTTAGGGAACCCCCGCAAGCACAAAGAGGACTCTAGTGTTCGGATTTTCCGAACGCTAGAGTCCCTTTGTGTACTGCGCTGTAGCA
>NZ_QORN01000051.1:0-32096 GCF_014830205.1 Limosilactobacillus walteri | reverse complement strand
AACTTGTTATGGTTTTGCCAATCAAAAATTTTTCTTTTTAAGAATCGATTGTATTTTTTCGTAAAAAAATACCCCCTACATTTTTGTAGGAAGTATTTTTAGTCAACCATACCAGTTGACAGATATCCGTTTTTTCATATATTGTAGTATTTTCCCTTTACTAATGTCTGCTTTTACAGCCCTATTTTTGTCAAAATACACCATTTTTCGCTCTGATCAGAGAGCTTATTTTTAATATTGAATCATAAAATCAAACCGCTGGTGTTCACCAGTCAAGCGGTCAACATGGCGTTCCATTACTTGACGACGCTGACCATACATCATCCAGACAGTAATACCGATAAAGACCACTAATTCGATTCCCGTCCCAAGCCAATCTTGATATGTAACCTTGCCTGTCATTAAAGTAGAATCAGATGCAATGAAGGCTGTCCAATCCAACAAAAAGTGCATCACCATTGCTAACCATAACTGACCTGTATAAACGTATACAGTTGCAAAGAAAAGACCAATTCCGGCGGCGCTAATTGCTTGTAAAACTGTCATTGACCATTCCTGTGGCCCATAGTTTGCAAGGTGAACAATTCCAAATAAGATTGAACTCGTAGCAAGAGCTAGCGGCAACCGTTGCTTTAAGTTACGCCAAGCGTAAAATAAAATACCTAGAATGGCAAAACGGAATAATGTCTCCTCCATAACGGCGGCTTCAAATGCGGAAAAAGTAAAGTCCCAAGTAACTTTATGAAAATTAGGCATTTCGCCAGTATTAAAAGCCATAAAAATAATATCAACTAGTACTAATCCAGCAAAGATCCACCAATTAAAATCCCCACTCCAATGAGGTTTTAAACCTGGCCATGATAAGTGCCAAGTCCGCATTACAGTTGTTGTTAAGACAAAAAAAGCAACAGCACCAACAGCTCCTGTTGACAATGCTAACAACAAAAAATTGTTATTAACTAAGTCCGCAGGAAGCGCAATCAAAGGTGTAAACGTAACTTGTGCTAGCCACGCAATGAATAATAACCGCTCAATGCTCCAATGCATTAACTCACCAACTACACTCGCAAACGGCGCAAACATAATGATGTAGTAAAAAATCATCATTGTCACGACCCCGCGTGATGGTAAATGGAGTAATACAATAATCTCACGAACCATAACATCCCAAGCAAAAACTAAAATCAACGGTTGAGTAATTACTTGAAGCCACGCATTTAATTTTTTTACCAACATCGGGATATTAGGAAGCAGTTCAAATGTTAAGCCAATTGCTAAAATTGCAACCATAATTAATAAGGCTAAAGCCATTGTTTGCCGATTAAATTCGTAATTGCGAATCATCATCATTGCTAAAATGACTAGGGTTGCCCCAATTTGTACCCGGTACCAGATCCTCAAATAATCGTTTCCGGTCATTTATCCTCATCCTCTCTGAGAAATATTAAAAAATAATTGCTAAATATGATGATACCAAACAATGCCCTTAGTTTTAAGAACAATCATTCAATTTCTAGTTTAAAACACAAAAGAACTTGCAAGCAAAAAATCTGCAAGTCCTCATTAATAATTATTTAGTTTCGTTAGCTGCTACTGGTTGATTTTCCTTTGTAGCGACCTTCTTTTTAGGATGACGTTGTGGTTTACGGTGGTTGTGATTATTTTGCTGTTCGTTCTTATGTGATTGGTTCTTTTTATTGTTTGGTCGACGATAATGTTGATTTTCTGAACGGTTATTACCATTTAAGATTGTCACCATTGGGATAATCACTGGACGTCGCCCTGTCCGATCATACAAAAGCTTTTGTAACCTGCTGATGATTGTCCGATTTAATACTCGTTGATCAACATGCTTATGATTCTTAAAAGTATTAAGAATTGCCCAGAATACTTCATGGTTAGCAGCCTTAATCAATTCTTGTGATTCATGCATATAAACGAACCCACGCGAAACAATATCAGGTCCAGCAACAATTTGGTAATCCTTTAAGTCAACCACTGCAATCGCCGTAACAACTCCTTCTTCTGAAAGAAGGCGACGTTCGCGAATCTCAGGATTACCAACCGTATCTCCGGCATCCCGACCGTCGATATAAACGTCACTAACGCTATCAATATGATCTGCTACTCGACAGGAATCCTTAGTTAAAGCTAAAACATCACCGTTAGCCAAAACAAAACTGTTTTCCTTAGGTACACCAGTCATCTCTGCTAACTTAGTGTGGATCTTTTGCATCCGATATTCACCATGGACTGGCGCAAAGAATTTAGGCTTCATTAAGCGTAACATAAATTCTTCATCGACCTGACCACCGTGTCCTGATGTATGAATGTTATTAACGTAACCATGAATAACATTAGCGCCGTCTTCTTCAAGCTTGTTAATTAAAGCATTCACGCTCGTTGTATTACCTGGAATTGGATTACTTGAAAAGACAACTGTATCGTCTGGTTGAATTGTAATTTGCCGGTGAGTACCATTAGCAATCCGACTCAGAGCAGCCATTGGTTCCCCCTGCGACCCAGTACACATAATCATTACTTTTTCCGGCGGGTAGTTATTAATTTCATTTTGATCAATTAAAGAGTCCTTAGGGATATTAAGGTACTCTAACTCTTGCCCCGCTGTAATCGCATTTTCCATACTACGACCGAATACCGCAATCTTACGACCCTGAGCAATTGCCGCATCAGATGCTTCACGTAAACGATAAACATTTGAAGCAAATGAAGCAAAGATAATCCGCCCCTTAATACGCTCAAATAATCGCCGAATATGAATGTCAACCCAGCGTTCTGACTTGGTAAATTCTGGGCGTTCCGCATTCGTACTATCAGACGTCAATAAGAGCACCCCATCATCGCCTAGTTTAGCCATCTGTTGAAGGTTTGGTCCCGGTAAATTGCCTACGGGGGTCAAATCAAACTTGAAGTCACCAGTTTGAACAATTGTCCCCTGTGGGGTATGAACGGCAACACCCAACGTATCTGGAATCGAGTGCGTTGTTCTAAAGAAACTCACCCATAATTTTTTAAAGTGAACTTCATCAAACTCATTAATCTCATGCAATTCTGCATTGCGAAGAAGGTGCTTTTCTTCCAGCTTCCCCTTAATTAAGGACATCGCAAATGGTCCTGCATAAATCGGTGCGTTAACCTTTTGCAAGAAGAACGGCAATCCTCCAATGTGGTCTTCATGACCGTGGGTAATGAAAATTCCCTTGATCTTATCCTTGTTTTCAATTAAGTAATCATAATTTTGGATTACATAATCAACCCCAAGCAATTCGTCTTCGGGGAATAAAACCCCACAATCAATAACGATAATCTCATCTTGGAATTGAACACAGTACATATTTTTACCAATTTCGCCAAGACCACCCATGGCGTAAAAGGCAACCTCATTATTCTTAATCTTTAATTTTGCCATAATACCTTTCCCTTTTATAGATTTTTATAACGTTAATTAACGGAATTTTAAGTAGGCCAAAAGAACCGCTTTGTTATTGCAAGGTCGGTCTTTTTTATTATTTACTATATAATTTTGGCGCTTAGTCTATCTATTTAATCCGTACGTAAAACTATTATTATTTTACCACATCTATAAATATGAAGGTAGTAATTGCTTAAGCTTTAAATTAAATCTTATCAACTAAGTTGGAGTAACAAGAAAGGAGAAAAAGCATTGACTCTTTCTCCTTTCTTGTTACTTAGTAAGTATTACCAAAAACTATTGCTTAGATCGCTAGCCGAAGCGGTTATTTTCCTCAATATATTCAATATTCAATCTTCTTCGGGCAGCTTTTCTTCTTTTTCCTGCCAAGCAATCTTCCAATCAACTACTGGTTCCCCATCTTCAAGAAACTTTACCCCTACTAATTGAGTTAAAATTTCTTGATACGCTGGTTTACTAAGACGGTAACTAACATCGACTAACTCGCGATGACCCATAAAATTATTTTCTCGTAAAACTTCATTAATAGTTGACATTACCTCGTTTGAAACATGTGAACTAAGGATTTCTAAGCTTCCTTTTTCATATTGGTCAACATAAAAATTAATAAATGAATTTAAAGCCGTTTCTTTGGCATCAGCCTTTAATTCACCGTAACTTAAACCCGTTGTAGTCACTTGTGGTCGTCCCTTTCTAATTGCTTTCCTTTATCTACCTAGTTCAACCATACCACAAAGATAACAAGACGTTAATTATTCGTTATTTAGCGGACGTAAGTGAAGACTTGTATTATTCCGATTGATTGTTGCATAGACCTCTTTAGTCGGGTCATCGGCCAGAGGTCCTAATTTAATCTCTCCCTCTTTTTCACCAGTCTGCTTTATCTCCAATATGCAATCCGTAATAAAACGTTCGAATACACGATGAAGTTCACGCCGTTGTTGTTCTTTCTTTACCGCCATCGTCAAAGTGTATCCCTGATCAAGAAAAAGCTTTATGGTAAAGGCTTGAAAAATGGTGGGTAGGCTAAAATAATGATTTTTATTCTGGTCATCCTGTTCAGATTGGATATACCCTTTCTTCTCCCAGTATCGTAATTGACTTGTCGAAACACCAGTTACCCGTGATACCTCAGTCATACTAACCTTTAGCTGTTTACTAACGATCATTTTTCTAACCTGATTTGAAACTCGGTCCATTGTTCTCCTCCAAACTAAATTCTATGCTATAAATTATAGGAAAACCGTCAACTTTGTCAAATAATTTGACAAAGATATCAGATAGTATTATATTTTTCACATTGCTAAAAATTCTTAAAAGGAGGATTCTAGTAGTGAATCAAGCGCAACAGCCTGTTGATATTAATGGTAAAGCATACAATCGCTCCTTAATGGTCTTTATTCTATTAATCGGAGCTTTTTGTACTATTTTAAACCAAACCATTTTATCAACAGCATTCCCAGCATTAATGGATGCTTTTAATATTAGCACTTCAACAGTTCAATGGTTAACTACTGGTTTTTTAATGGTTAATGGAATTATGATTCCAGTCAGTGCCTACCTTACCAGTCGCTTTAATACTAAAAGTCTTTTTATTATTGCAATGTCAATTTTTGAACTTGGTACTATTATGGCATGGTTAGCACCTTCGTTTGCGGTTCTCTTATTAGGACGACTTGTTCAAGCGGTTGGTGTCGGTATTAACATGCCGCTAATGCAAAATATCATGTTAACCGTCTATCCACCAGAAAAGCGGGGCGCAGCCATGGGGATTAACGGATTAGTAATTGGATTAGCCCCTGCAATTGGTCCTGCCCTATCCGGATGGGTTATTGACACATTTAGCTGGCGGTGGCTCTTCGGCATGATTGCTCCGATTGCAGCAGCAGTTATTATTAGTAGTATTTTTACCGTTAAAAATGTTATTCCTAATGCTAAACCACACCTTGATTGGTTCTCGGTTATTATTTCCACGTTTGGTTTTGGGAGCATGCTTTACGGTTTCTCTAGCGTTGGTGATAAAGGCTGGACAAATCCGGTAGTTATTACAACGATTATCGTTGGAGCAATTCTGGTCGTCTTCTTAGTAATGCGGCAAAATAAATTAGATGAACCATTCCTTGAATTTAAGGTCTTTGAGAGTAAAGAATTCTCACTTGCTACAATTTTGAGTTCTATTGTAATGATGGCAATGGTGGGGGTAGAATTTGTTATTCCGCTTTACCTCCAAATTATTCATGGGATGTCGGCCTTTCATTCTGGGCTTACCCTCTTATTCGGGGCCCTCTTTATGGGATTCATGAGTCCAATTACCGGGAACTTATTTGACCGTCATGGTGCTAAGCGATTAGCTTTTACCGGAATGTTCATTCTAAGTGTTGGTACCATTCCGTTTGCACTTGTTACTCGCGATACACCAACGATTTATATTATCTTCTTATATGCCGTGCGGATGTTTGGTATTTCAATGGTTATGATGCCGGTCACAACTGCCGGAATGAACTCTCTACCTTACAGACTTATCTCTCATGGTACTGCGGTTAACAATACGGTTCGCCAAGTTGCTACCTCTGTTGGGACGGCAATTATGATTTCAGTATTAACTAATGTTACAAACAGCAATAAACCAGCACACGCCCTTCTTGTTCAAGCACCATTACAATATAAGTCCAAGATGTTTGATGCTACTTTAATGGGTTATCATGCTGCCTTTTGGTTCGCTGTCGCCTTCTCATTAATCGGTCTTTTCTTAACATTATTCGTTACAAACGGTAATGGAATTCATGTCCGAATCGATAGTGATGATATTGCTGGCTCTTCAGACAAGGGAGGTGCTAAGTAAATGGTTATTATTTTAACCTTTTTAGGGGCAATATTCTTCTTCGCCTGCATGATGTTTATTCAGCGTAAAAACCTCCGAATACTTCTCGCAACTATTACTGGCATCATTTTCATTGGTTCAACAACCTTGATGACCTTAAATTACAGTCACCATTTTGGGATGCACCAAGTCACTACAACTACAAGCAAGCGTATTTACTCTGCATCTAATTCATCGATGCCCCTTGCGTTGTATCAACCAATTGGTAAAAGCGGTCAAGATGATGTTTATCTCTATAACACCAAGCAACGACAAAAAACACCTGACCATACACAAGCAAATGAGTATACTAATAGCAAAATTAAGTGGACAAAAAATACCACCCCACGTTTGGTAACCACTGAAACACGCTGGCAGTATAAAAATAATTTCTATAAAGTTTTATATGCTTGGTCAGGGATGGATAACACCCTTGTTAAGCGGACAAACACTCTTGAATATCCGCAGTCATATGTCAAAATAACAACTAACCAAGCTAAAAAGCTCAATAAACTTGCCAATTCCTCTGCTGGTAAACAAATGCAGGCGCAATCCCTAGCACAAGGCCGTGCATTTGTTACCGCAAAAGTACAAGCAGCCATGGCCAAAAATCCACAAATGACAGCAAGCCAAATTCAAGAAGTTTCAGCCCAAGCCGAACAAGAATTTCAATCACAAAGCGTAAAGAAGATTTTAAGTCAAATTAAATAACTAAAAGAGGTCGATGAAAATTTTCACCGGCCTCTTTTAGCTTCAAATTGCAAATTTATTTATTTTGGTCAAAAGTCATTGGTAATTCAGACGTAAACGTCATTTGCTTAAGGGTAAACGGATCTTTAAAACTAAGTTTACTAGCATGTAATAACTGATGGGTGAATTTACTGGTATTCCCGCCATATAAATGGTCACCAATTAAAGGATGCCCAATTGAGGCAAAGTGAACCCGAATCTGGTGGGTACGTCCTGTATGTAATCGGACCCGCACTTGCGTCCAATCGTTTCCCTGCTTTTCTACCCAATATTCAGTTAATGCTGGTTGACCATTTGCATCTATTACCCGGGAAATTTCTCCCTCACGACGAGCAATCGGTTGATCTATTTTACCATGGTCGGCATTGAGATGTCCTTCAACCAATGCTGTGTATTCTTTTAGCATCGTGTGCTGCTGCACTTGCTGACTAATCATACTTGAAGCAATATGATGCTTAGCCACTAATAACAGGCCACCAGTAAACCGATCCAACCTCGTAATTAAATGCGGACGAAGATCAGACGACCCGGTGGCTATCAAGTAGCCCTTTACACGGTTTAATACTGTATCATTCTTTACTGTCGGACCAGGAATAGAAGTTACTCCCACTGGTTTGTCAATCACTAGCCAATTATTATCCTCATAAACAATATTTAATGATTCCTCACTAATGGCTACCGAATCATCGGGTGCTTCCGGCTGCGCTTTAATCGTTAGTGGTTGATGGGGTAAAATCTTAGTCGTTGGGCGGACAATACGATGATCAACTAGAAACGCGCCTTCACCATTTTTCAGGTCATTAAATAACCGGTGTCCCATCCCCAGTGACTGCAAATACTTTTTTATTTTAATTGGTTCATCGCCTTGGTATACCCATGTGTTTTCCATTAGTTTCCTCCTCTTTTAGATACAAAAAAAGCTGGGATATCCCAGCTCTCTGAAAACTATATACGGTCCGTACGAGACTCGAACTCGTGATCTCATCCGTGACAGGGATGCGTCCTAAACCAACTAGACCAACGGACCATTTAACAACAAATAAAAGTATACGAAACTTTAGAGTATTAGTCAACAACTAAATTGAAATTAATTTCTAAAATTCATTTTTCCTATTAGTATCGCCAGTATCTGCAATAGTTTATAATAAAAGTACTATTTATTTTAAGGAGGAGTTTTTAATGCAGCAGTTGGGCAAACGCCTATTAAACTGGTGGTCAAAATATTCAAAAATAATAAAAGTCGTTTTTGTAACCTCAGTTTTAGTATTCGTAATTCTTGCATTAGGTAACTTTTTTAAAACTGTTAAATGGCATGAAGTTGGAGCTGGTTTAGCCAATCTATCATGGGAAAATATCATAACCTTATTAATTGCTGGTTGTGTTGCAGTCATTCCGATGTTAGGTTATGACTTTGCAATCACCCACTTATTACCGGGAAAATTTAAATTGTCATATATTATTCGCTGTGGGTGGATAACTAATACCTTAACTAATATTGCGGGATTCGGGGGGATTCTTGGGTCAACCTTACGAGCTTATTTTTATCGTAAAAACGCAACTAAAAAGGAAATTTTACTAGCAATTTCAAAAATTGCTGTTTTTCTCTTATCAGGGTTATCTGTTCTTTGTTGGGTTGCCTTAATCATCATGTTCGTTTTTCATGATGGTGGTCATTTTAACCAATATGCTATTTGGCTTGTTGGTGGCGGATTATACTTCCCAGTTGTGTTTTACATTACGGTTATTCACAAGAACAAGCTATTCAAGGATGTTACTCCTAAGGTCGGTCTCTTTTTAGTTACAAGTTCAACTTGCGAATGGTTATTCGTTGCCCTCTTCTTTCTCCTTGTTGGATGGTGCCTAGGAATTCGGCATAATCTCATTAGTGTTTTACCGTTATATGTTGTTGCACAAGTATTAGGGGTCCTATCAATGATTCCAGGTGCATTAGGATCATTTGACCTCTTAATGATGCTGGAATTATCCCTACTTGGCGTACCACGGGCAACGTCGGTAATTTGGCTATTGTTATTCCGGATTTTCTACTACATCGTTCCGCTTATCATTGCCGGCATTTCATTCTTGCATAATTTAGCGCACCAAGTGAATACGTTCTTCGATGGTTTGCCAGTTTTGATGGTTCGGAAAGCTGCCTATTTCCTAATCACAACATTTATGTATGTTTCAGGAATCTTAATGCTGATTACAGCTTCCATTCCTGATATTACCGCCCAAAACAAAATTATTGCGCGACTCTATCCTTATACTTTCTTTTTCCTACACCAATTAACTACCATTCTATTCGCCCTAGCAATGCTCGCATGTGCACGGGGTTTACAATCAAAAGTGAAGAAAGCATATTTACCAACTTTGATCTTACTAGTCATTGGTATCGCTAATACTATTTGGAACTTAGGGACATGGAGCTTAACGATCTATCTTAGCATCGTTCTGGTTTTAGTTTTGCTATCCAGACATGTTCTTTACCGCCAGAAATTAGAATACTCCATTGGCAAGTTCGCTATTGATAGTCTTATCTTCGCTGGGGCTTGTGTCCTTTACGTTATTGTCGGCGTAATTAATGCTCCGCAATATTCAAGCAAGCATCACATTCCAGATTTTCTCTTCTTCCCTGGAGAAAAAATCTGGCTTTCAGGGTTATTCGGATTATTATTAGGTCTCCTGCTAATCTTTGTCATCCTTAAATACTTCATGGCAGGTTATGATCCATTTAGTATGCCGCCAGTCTTTAATGCTAACCGAATTCGTAACGTTATAAAGGAATATGGCGGCAATGAAACTAGTCACCTTGCCTTCTTGCGAGATAAGGCGCTCTATTATTACACTGTTGACGATCATGATAAGCTCTTCTTTATGTATCGGCGAAAATATGACCGGCTTGTCGTCATGGGTGATCCCGTTGGTGACAAAGATAGCTGGCGTCCCGCGCTTCGTCAATTTGTAAGAGAAGCAGATAAATACGGCTATCAGTTAGTCTTTTACGAAGTGTCGAGCGATATGACAATGCTGCTCCACGAATTTGGTTTTGACTTCATTAAGACCGGAGAAACGGGACTGGTAAAACTAGCTGACTTCACCCTCGCTGGCAAAAAGCAACGGTCCCAGCGCGCTTTGATGCATAAGTTTGATCGGGAAGGATACACCTTCTCTGTTGAAAAGCCACCATTTAGTAAGGAATTGTTAGCAGAAATGAAAAAAGTTTCTGATAGTTGGTTAGGCAATGAAACTGAAAAAGGATTCTCCCTCGGTTATTTCGATCCATACTATATTAATCAAGCTCCTGTAGGTGTTGTTCGTGATAAGGACGGTAAGATGGTAGCATTTGCGACCTTTATGCCAACCGGCAGTAAAGAAATCCTTACTATTGACCTGATGCGCCACAGTAAAGATGCTCCTTCTGGAATTATGGATAAGATTTTTATTAGTATGTTCCAATATGGTCAAGAAAATGGCTATGCCTACTTTGACCTCGGCATGGCGCCACTGGCAAATGTTGGTGAATCACAATTTAGTTTTATTGAAGAAAAGGCGGCCCATTTTATTTATGAGTATGGCTACCACCTCTATGGTTTCCAGGGGCTGCGACGCTATAAAGATAAATACGCAACTGCTTGGTACTCTCGTTACACAGCCTTCCGAAAGAAAAATTCAATTATCGCAACCATGATGATCCTTGTCAGTGTTGTTAACCAACGGGTCGATCAACAAACTCATCGTTCTATCTTTTGGTGGTTAAATAAATAAACGCACACTATTAGATTAAGCTTTTAGCACATGAAAGCCCTCAGCAAGATTCAAATCTACTGGGGACTTCTTTTATTGTCCTAAACTACTGGCATATCAATAATGCAAAGGACCATTGCTAGGCTTCAATTTATAAATAAAATATACTTATCCTAAAAAGAAAGAGGGAACACAATGGAATTTGGTAACCGAATCAAAGAACAACGAAAGAAGCTAAAATTAACACAAGCTGAAGTCGCCAATCAGCTATATATTACGCGCCAAACGATCTCTAATTGGGAACAAGGAAAAAGTTATCCTGATTTAGATATGCTTGTTAAAATTAGCAACGTATATCAGATTTCAATTGATTCTCTTTTGAAGGAGGATAAACATTTGAAAAAATACTTAGAACAAGGAAAAGCTTATAATGCCTTTAGCGTTTTTAGAGGGTTATTTTTTATAATGTATGGCTTGTTTTTCTTGATGATTAATTATCTTGACACTAATTCAACAATCGCTGAATTTTACATATATGCTTTTTTAAGTATTTTTATTATTGCTATTCTTTATGGGGAACACGTAGAGCCATTTTTTCTTGGTCTGGATAAACGAAAAAGAAAGAAGACTTATCTCCGGTCTTCCCCAGTCGGTAAAATATTTCTGTTAATAATAGCGATCAATATTATTAGTATGGTAATTAGCCATAACGAGTATTTAGAAGCACTACTTTTCTTTCTTGTCGGATTAATGAATATCTTTCAAAAATATATGTGGAAAAATAAAAGCTAGATAGTTTCCTCAAAAGCTGTAACACAAATAGGGTTCACTTCATTCGGCCGGACCGGTGAAGTGAACCCTATTTTCTAGTTTTGAATATTACCAACGATGGTCAGCCTAGCCGATTAACTTAGCTAACATTATTTCCCGGGTAATTTATCGTTGATCCATTAAATAATCATAAAGCATTTCGTGTTTGATTTTATCAGTATTATAACCGAGTACTGTTGCGATTTGGTAAGCAAACGCTAATGCCGTTGCTGGTCCCCGACTGGTAATAATTTTCCCATCTTGGTCTACAACAGTGATATCAGTTTTAAAGTTTGCCGTTGGCGCAACTTTAGCAATTTCCTCATTAATCCCTGGAAAACAGGTGTAATTATGATTATCTAACAGACCGTAACGTGCTAGTGCAATTGGCGCAGCACACATGGCAGCATCCCATTTATTTTCCGCATTGCGCTTTTGCATCAGCTTCATTAAGCGATCATTATCACGTAGCTTCTGAGCACCGCCACGTCCTCCTGGGAAGGCAACTACATCATAGTCTAAAAGCCGATCGTCCATTATTTCATCACAAGTTAATTCGATCCCATGCGCGCCAGGAACATGGATATCTTCTAAACCAACCATCGTCGTATCAATTCCCATTCGCCGAAGAACATCAACAATCGTTAATCCTTCTACTTCTTCACAACCTGGTGCAAAAACTACCGCAACTTTTGGCAAAATATCACCTCATTAATCATTGATAATAGTAACAACTTGTTCCATTACAGCTTTCGCTTCGGGAAGCTGATAGAGTGGATAGATATGAAATAGGCCGCGACCAACGCCAAAGCGGACTGGAATCCCCGCCTCACGCAGTCTTTGAACAAATAGGGTTGCATCGGGATACATAATCTCCTTTGTGCCTACAAAAATTGTCACATCCCTTAACTGGTCAAAGTTACCATAAAGGGGACTTAATCGATAGTCACGGTGACCCGTATCACCAGCCCACATCGTACCGATTTTGCGTAAACCACTCACTGCTAGTGTAACATCACATGCAGCATATTTGTTAATAACGGGGTTAGTTAAATCAAGATCAAGCCATGGAGAAAATAAAATCAAATGTCCCGGCTGAGGAAGGCCCTTTTTACCGAGATATTCACAAAAGCCAGCAGCTAAACCACCACCAGCAGAATCGCCCATTATAGTAATATGACTGGCTGGAACTAAATTGTAGAGCTGATTATACAAGGTCGCAATCTCTTGGTAAGCTTGCTGATAAGTTGCTTGAGGAACTAAAGAATAAATCGGTACATAAACTTTGGCCCCACTCTCCTTTGCCAACCGGTCTAGGTATTGCCAATGAGTCTTATCAGGGCGCTGGACATATGCCCCTCCTGTTAAATAAAGGACTACTTTTTGTTCATTTGTCCGTTCATTTAATACAAAAGTTGTTAATCCCTGATCCATAAATTGTCGTCTATTAACTTTCGTTTGAACTGACGGTAAATAAACCGGGGCAGTATTATCAATACGTGCATTGCTAATCATTGCATCAAACTTATTATCTTCTGCTAAATCTGCTTTAAAGCCACTTAGCTGGATGCCCAATTCAACAAGGGTCGCCTTATTTGAACGGTGTTCTCCACATCGCCGTAAATCTCGTAGACTGCTTTCAAGGTTATTAGCCAGATGACTAGCAACTTGAGCATTAAATTTTTTTATTTTCTCCACAAAAATTAGCTCTCCTTATTCTCTTAACTATTATTACTACTATCGTATCACGGTTTTTGACTCTGGTTTCTTAAAATTGCCTAAAGCAGTTTGCGCTTCTTGTCGACAATGGTTTTTCCACCCTAATGAAATAACTAAAATTAGTGCAATAACAATTAAGATAACAGCAGCAACAATAATGTTATGATATCCCGAATACAAAATTGTCCGCATCGTCGGTAATAACGATGATGGCAAGTTGCCAGCGGTTTTAGCATTAGATAGTTGATTAAGCATCTTAAGGGTAATGTCATGGTGAGTCTGAACACCACGGAATAACTCTTGGTTAAGAATCACCCCATAGACTGCAGACATCAAAGTCTGACTAAGAATCCGTAAAAGATAACCGAGTGATGTAGCAATCGGCACATCACGCAGTTCCGCATCAGTTTGAACGTTTATTTGTAAAATATTAAATACCAGTCCAACACCAAAACCCTCAAACGCTCCCATAATCAAAAGCAACCAAAATGGTGTGTGCTGTCCGCCAATCATAATCCCTAAATATGCAATAAAAATAGACGCGGCCCCACAAGTGACAATCCAATACTTTCCCCATCGGTCTTGAAGAAACGGTACTAATTCAGAACCGATAAAATTCGTCACCGCTCCTGGGATCTGGGTCATCCCGCCAAGCAGGGCACTAAGGCCTAAAATTCCTTGTGCCCACATTGGAATATAGGTCACAAAAGCAATGAATGAACCCCAAATAATCACAAATAAGGTAAAATCAATTACTAATTCCCGATTTTTAAATAGGCGGCTTGGAACAATCGGATCAACCGCCTTATTGTCAATTTTAGCCATCCATGCTAAAAGCAAAAAGCCAACAATCATTAACCCTGTAACTATAATTCCCGAAGCAGAACCAATTAATTGAACAGCAACGAGGATCATTACCAAGCTAACAACTAAAAGACTGGCTCCTAAATAATCGACTGGCTTACCGGCAGCTTGCATTTTAACATTCTTATAAAACAAGCTAACAATCGTAATTGCTATAAGCGCAATCGGCACATTAACATAAAAGACCCAGTGCCAGCTCAAGGCATCAACAATCCATCCCCCTAATAAAGGGCCGATAATCGAGGCAGTCCCAAAACAAGCACTAGCAATTCCCAGAACCTCTGCGCGCTTTTTTAGGTTTTCATATAATTCCGCAAAAACAATAAACGGGATAGTGTTCATCCCACCTGCTCCGATTCCCATAACGGTCCGGGCGATGATAAACCAGAGAATGTTGGGCGCTAATCCTTGAAAAATCGCTCCTATCAGAAACAATGAAGTAGCAGTAATATATGCCTGCTTATTTCCCTTATGCTCACCAAACTTACTCCATAGCGGGGTTGCTACTGCCATTCCCAAAAGAAAAGTAGCAATAATCCATCCCATATATTGTAAACCATGAAGATCACTCGTAATCGCTGGTAAGGCTGTATTGACGATTGTCCCGTCCATCCCTGCCATAATATTAGATAATAATAGCGCTCCTGTAACGATTGTTCGCCGTTGCTGTTGTTCCAATTTATCATCTCCTCTTAGATATTTTGTCATATTCGGCAACAATAGAGCCCCTAGCGCTCGGCTTTGCCAGAACGTTAGAGGCTATCGGTTACTTTAATTTCAAACTGTACATCATTATACGACGATTATCAGTAAATGTATAATTGTTATTTAATTTCTTTTATTTGCTGGCCAAGTCGTTGCCAGTCTGCCTTAATAGTCGGTTCTAACCGCCGAGCATAAAGGACTGCAGCAGGATGATACATCGGCATAATCCAATACTTTTCTGTCGTCAGTTGGTAGCCGTCATGCTGCTCATTAGCTTGTTGAATTGGTTCGTGGAGCAATTGCCCATGCAATTCACCAATATTCGCCTTATTCCCAAGCAAGCGTTGCAACGCCGTATTGCCTAGTGGAACAATTATACGTGGCTGAACAGTTGCCAATTCCCAATCAAACAATGGCGCAAATGCCAGCACTTCTTTTTTAGTTGGCGTTCGATTAGGATGTTTTTCAACGATCTCGCCAGTTTTCTTATCACGAACACGTTTAATACTGTAAGGGCGTTTTCGTACCACACTTGTTATATATACGGTTGACCGTGAATAACCGATTGATTCAATGAAGCCCATTAACTCCTGACCGGATGCTCCAGAAAATGGAATATCTACCTGTTCTTCATGTCGTCCTGGTGCTTCTCCCACCAGCATTAAATCAGGTTTTAGCGGTCCCTGCCCTGCAACAAAACCAGTTAGCTGCCGGTCAGCTGTCTTTGCTGTTACCTCTGCTAATAACTCCGGTGGATACTCTGCAATCATATAACGGCCTCCTTATCCATTATGGCGCCACTTGGAATCTGTAAGAATACGTGCAGCAATTAAGCCCATTGGTAAAAATACTACAATCATTAGTGCTTTGGTCATCCATAATGTTCCCACACTAATCGAGGTCAGTCCAATATTATACATTGCACGGTACATATATAGTCCAGGAACCATAATAACAATCGAAGGTACCGTAATTGAAATTTGCGGGTACTGAATTTTTTTCTTAACGACTGAAGCAAGCAGTCCAGCAACTAATGCTCCAAGAAAGGCCGCGGCTCCCGCTGGAATTCCGGTTAAGTCTGTTAACTCAAGACGAAGGGTATTAGCAATCGCACCAATGCAGCCTGCTGTTGCCGCCATCTTTGGCGTACTGTTAAACATAATCGAAAAGCCAAAGACCCCACAAAAACTTGCCGGGACCCGTAATAAAAACATCATTAATGCTGATAATGGCAAAGTCGGAAAGTTTTCTGGCCGCAGATTAACCATCAAGGCAACAATCCATCCAACTAAGGTGGCAACCGTAATAATTGCAATCGCATAGGTCATCCGCTCTAGACCCGACCGCATATCAAGTTTTGAGATATCCAGGCCGCTGGTAATAAAAGGGAATCCGGGGATGATAAATAGCATCGCGCCAATATATCCCGCTTCATGACGAGAACTAACATTGAATGTTAATTGCATTAAACTCAATGCTAATAGGTAGGATAAGCAGGCAACTGCCACCGCAACTGCAACGCCGGCAAATAAGGTAATGTGCCGATCAATCAATTTGCGCCGAACATAATTACCGAGACCCGCGCCAATGAAGCTACAGAACATTTCAACCGGACCGCCACCCAGTAGGAATACAAAGGCGCTACAGGCAAGAGCCGCGGCTAACCCGACTTGATAAGGCGCATAGTTTCCTTTTGAATGGGCAATTTCTTCTAATCGGGCATGAATTTCTCCAATCGTCATCTCACTCCCCTGTTTATCAAATTCCTTGATAAAACGTTCCATCTTGGAGAGCTTGGTTGTGTTGACGCTCGTACTAGGGAGGGAGATTGCTTGCGTATAGCTATGATGGGCATCCATACAAGTATATTCAAGCGAAACTAAACCAATATCAACTGAACAAGTCATTTTAAGCGTCCGCGCAACAGTATTCATCGAGTCACGAACCCGCCATGCCCCTGTACCATAAGAAAGCATCATCAACCCAATCCGACCAACTATTGCTGCTCGTTCAATTAAGTTTGCCTCATACGCGGGGGTAAAATTATCATTTGTAAAAAAATCATGCCATGGAATCGCCATATGGTGCTTATCTGACAAGTGTTCAGTCGGTTCAAAATCATTTGTCGTTGTATCGTTATCCATACTCAAGCCAATCAAACTCCTTCATCAATTCTCCTAACTATTATACGGCGGTTGTCAAGCTTTGGGGGTAATTTTCTTTAGTTGTGAAACTAATTGCTGTTCGTCCGCACTCAAAATATAATCTTCACGCGTTGCAACCGATATGTAGAATTTTTCTGGAATCGGGTCAGTTATCTTTAAGGCTACAATTCCCGGTTCATCTTTAACCGCGTCCTCAACCATTAAACTGATACCTTTATTTTGGCGAACCAATTCCTTAATCCACGAAATATTAGGAACTTTGTATACTGCCGTTCGCGGTTTTATCTGTGCATAGGTACAATAAGCTTGAAACGCCGCCTTGTGAACATATTGTTGGTCATAATTAATAAATAATTCATTTGTCAAATCACGGAAACTAACTTGTTTTCGTTTGGCAAGCGGATTATCAGTGCTTACAATTACACTAAACGGTCTTGTTGTAATTAATTCCGCAAAAATTCCCAGCTGATTAATCGGTGCAGTTGATCCCAGCATTGCAATATCTAATTTGCCGGCTTGTAATTGCGCTAAAAGGTCATGAGAACCAACCGAAACTATTCTTATTCGCTGTAAAAGGCTCTTAGAAAAATTCCCAACAATCTGTGAGATATACATTTTCCCAATTATCGGCGGTAACCCAAATTTAATCTGTCGCTGATCAGAGCGAACGATTTCTTGATGAGCAATATCAATTTTATTGTTTATTGCAAGTGCCTTTTTATATAGCAATTGACCGCTACGTGTAATCATCTCATCTCGATGAACGCGGTCTTTACGCACCAGTTTGGTGTCAAATTCTTGTTCAAGGCGACGAATCGCTTGAGTAATACTGGGTTGGGAGACATTAAAGTAATTTGCTACTTGGGTATAATTTTTCAGTTTTACCAACATAACAAAATATTGTAAATCACGAGTGTTCATCGTCTTAACCCTTTCTTAAACTAAATAATATCTTTATCTTACGTCAAATTTTCACTGAATACAAAATAGAATTATAACAAAAAAGCACCCGACAAATATGCAGATTTATCGGGTAGCTGATTTTATAAAAGCAAATTTATTAGTGTTCTCGTAAGTATTTATCCATTAAATCATTAAATTTTTCCGCCTGCTCAGCCATTATGACATGTCCGCTTTGATCAACTGCCTCATGAGTTATAACTTCTGAATTTTCCTCACACATTACATCTGCAAATTCGCCATTAAAATATGGACTTTGATTTGCTGTTACCAATAAAATTGGAATATTTGTTTGCGCAAGCGTTGAGCGCCAATCACGTTTAGCATGATCGTAAAGCAATGGTAAATTTTCCGCTCGAACAAAAGGAAACATTTCTTTTTCCGGCTCAAGTTTTGATATTACTTGCCGAGGAACCCCATTTAATGTTTCACGAACATTGCCATGCTCCTTTAGTTTTAACTTGTAGGATGCCCGTGTAACATCCATATATCCGTAGTGCCATGTAGGCGTATTAATCATTTTAGGTGATTGATCCACGGAAATTACACCACTTAAGGGAAATTCAGGATAAGTACTTAAAAATCCATATATTATTGATGCTCCCATAGAATGTCCGATTAAAAAAGGTTTCTTTAATTGCAAAAAGTTTAATAACTCATATAAATCTTTTATCAATGGTTCAACAGAATCTAAACTTTCATCTCTAGTTGATGCACCATGATTTCGCTGATCATATGTGATTACTTGGTAACCTTGATCTAACAAATTTTTTACCTGTAAACACCATATTTGCTGATATCCACCAAAACCATGGATTAACACTACTGGCTGTCCTGTACCATAAACATAGTAATTAATTTTTATCCCATCACTTGTTTTAAAATCCATCAGGCATCCCTTCTTTTACTAAACCTAAAAAGATTGTAACTATTAATAAATCAGCTGTCCCTCCAAGACTTAAATTTTGTTGGCTAAACTTTTTTTCAATTTCATTTAGCTTTTTCCGTCCCGCCTCAGTTTCTATTCCACCTAGTGATAAGCATTCTTTAATTTCCTTATTTTTCCATTGTTGGATTGTTAGAGTTCCTGCCCTTTTAATTAGCGTTGAATCTTCAATATGCAGTGCTAATTCTAAAAAAGTCATTAAGATACGACTATTCCAGTCACCAACTGAAGTTAATAAAGTTGGCAAACCATATTTAAATACTGTGGGATAGCCTGCATGTGCTTCACCGCGAATTCCCGAAAGACCATATTTCAAATATTGTTTTTCACCTGCAGTTAGATGCTCTTTTTGCTCGAGATGTTTTAAATCATCGTTAATTAAGTTTACCAGCATATGCTTAATTATTGTCTGAATATTATCAGGATCAAATTTTTGCAAATGTTGCAAACTATACCCTACAGCTGTAACAATTACTCCTAAAGAAAAAATTGCCCCTTTATGAGTATTAACATTGTCTGTAACAGAAAACATCTTTTTTTCTGCTCGCTTACCATATTCTCGTAATTCCTCAAATAGCAAAGACAAATCATCAGATCGACTCATTGTCCCAATCAATGCCGCTTGATGGAGATAATTACGCAAACTAACTGAACTATTAATAAAAGTAAAAATGTCCATGTCTAAATGTGCCCCATGTTCAACGGGATCAACCAAGCCTGGCTTAGGCCAAGCAGAAACTTCATATAATAGAGCCTGCAGGGCTAATTGCGTCAACCAATTAGCCATTTTCTCTTTTTCACATTGTAATAAATTTGTAGAAATTAATATACTTACTTTTCTTTGCAAATCTTCAACAGAATGGCGACGGGATCGACCACATTCTTTTGCTGGACGTCCACAGATTAGACATTTCCTAGCTGGTTGATCTGCATCTGACCTAGAAAGTACTTTTATCACACCATTATTATTAGTTAACACATCTAAATCAAACAAACGATAACTAGGTTTTAATTCTTCAAATCGACTTGTACATGCCTTTATTTCGATTGCAGATGCCTGAACAAGATAAAATCTTTCTGGACCAGTATCTTTATCTAACCATTCTTTCTTACAAATAAAGTTAAAACCAGTCTCTAATAATATCTCTTCAAATTTACTTAAACCAGCTGCAAAAAAAGATTCTATTTCACTATTATTTTTTATTGGCCCAGGAATATTTAATTTAGCTGCTACAACAGTCATTGATGGATTGCATTTTAACAATTGATTTTGCACTGCAATACGTTCATCTTTATTTTGTAAGACAGCAATAATATCTTGATATTTGCCATGATCAAAAATAGTTTGCATATTAACTCCTCAAGCTTAAAAATCTAACACTAATTATAACAATAATAGATATAAAAAACGGCACCAGGAAACTAGTACCGCAATTTCTATTCGTAATTAGTCCTTAATTTGTTTAATTTCATCAATTAAAGTCCCATCACGATATTCAACAAGTGCTACTGTCCGATCAGTATATTCAATCTTTGCTGGTTTTCCAACAATCTTTTCTGCACGTTGTTGTAATTCGTCAATTGAAACTAGCGGAATGCTTGGTACATTCTTAAAAGCTGCAATTAAATCTTTACGTGCAGGATTTACAGCAACACCAACTTCAGTAACCACCACATCAATTGATGAACCAGGAGTAGTTATTGAGTTAACCGCTGGAACAATTGTTGCAATCCGACCACGAGTTAATGGTGCAGAAATAATTGTCATCTTTGCAGTACCGGCATCTTGGTGACCACCAACAGCCCCACGAATTTCACCGTTAGAACCAGTTAAAACATTTACATTGAAATCAGTATCAATCTCTAAAGCCGAAAGAATCGCAACGTCTAATTGATCAACCATCGCGCCCTTGTTATCTGGATCAGCGTACCAAGAACCATCGATTTCAATTTGACCCGGATTACTCTTCATGCTTGAAGCTGCACCTTTATCAAAGTCTTGAACATCCATAACCTTCTTAACTAATCCTTCTTCTAAAAGTTTAACAATAGGAGAAGTTGTTCCACCGCAGGTAAAGGAAGCAGTAATATTATTATCTAACATTGCCTGACGAAGGAAACGAGTAACAGCTAAGGCAGCTCCACCAGTACCTGTTTGGAATGAAAAGCCTTCTTTAAAGTAAGGAGAGTTAACGATTACATTGTTAACCATTTTAGCAATCTTTAATTCTTTAGGATCCTTTGTAAAACGAGTAGCACCACTACCAATCCGATCCGGATCGCCCACCTTATCTACTTTTACAACATAATCAACTTGTGTTTGTTGAATAGAAGCAGGAGTGTTAGGGTAGTCAGCAATAGTATCTGTAATTAACACTACTTTGTTTGCGTACTTTGCATCAACGAGAGCATAACCAAGTGAACCAAGAGCTGATTCCCCATTCATACCATTAGCATTCCCCATTCGGTCAGAATTTGGAACACCGATAAAAGCAACATCAATTTTAATGTTTCCATTTTCAATTGAACGAGCTCGATTACCATGTGAACGGAAAATTACTGGATTCTTCAATAAACCATGAGAAACGGCTTCTCCCAGGCTTCCCCGCATACCAGAACTAGTAATATTAGTAATCGTACCAGCTTTAATAGCTTCAATTACTTTATCGTTCATAACTCCAGTCAATGATGATGGGGCTAAAGTCAGATTCTTGTAACCCATCTTGATAATTTTATCCATTACCATGTTAAAGACAAAATCACCATTACGGAAATGGTGGTGGAATGAAATTGTCATTCCATCCTTCAAGTTATTCTTAATTACATCGTCTAATGAATCAACTAACTTGTCATCCCCTTTAGTTACACGAACGTCATGACCAGTATAATGGACAATAGGATGGCCAATTTCAGTAGTTTCAAATGGCTTGTAGTTTGTTGAATTTAAGATTTCATCTGAAATTTCGCGACCGACTTTATTTTTCAATGTATTCACCCTCCTCATTGATTAAGTTAGACGCCTTAGCTAATCGAATGACCCGTTGTGCCCGTAGTACAACGGGACGGTCAACCATTTGACCATTCATTGAAATAACACCTGAACCTTTTTGATGAGCTTCTTCAATTGCAGCTTCAACATCTAATGCATTTTCGATTTCTTTCTTAGTTGGTTCATAAATTTTATTTACCCAGTCAATCTGCCGTGGGTTAACAAGAGATTTACCATCAAATCCTAATTCATGAATATGTTCGGTTTCACGTTTAAATCCTTCAATGTCATTCATGTTTGTAAATACTGTATCAAATGCAGCAATTCCTGCGGCACGAGCGGCATGAAGAATCATATTCCGCGCAAATTCAAGTTCAGCGCCATCAGGGTAACGGTGAGTCTTCATATCAGTAGTGTAGTCTTCTGCGGAAAGAGCTAACCCAATCATACGGTCAGTACTTGCCGCGATTTCAGGAGCGTTTAATACTCCCTTAGCACTTTCAATGGCTGCCATAACATGCGTCGTTCCTGGCTCGATACCAAATTTATTTTCTGCTTCTTCAACGACTTTTACAAGATCAAGCATCATTTGAGCAGATTCGACTTTTGGTAACCGAACAACTTGAATACCAGCTTTTACCATTGCAAAAACGTCATTTTTGAAAAATGGCGTATCAATTCCATTAACACGAACAACTAATTCCGAATCACCATAATCCTGTGTTTGAAGGGCTTGATAAACAAGCATCCGAGCAGCATCTTTTTCTGCCATAGAAACTGAATCTTCCAAGTCAAACATAATGGAGTCGGCGCCATAAATACCAGCATCCTTTACCATTCCGGCATTGTTACCTGGAACAAACATCATTGTTCGACGTAAACGTTCTTCCATCCTTAAAATACCTCCCAGTCTGGTTGGTCTGCTGTATCAAGTGCACGTTGAGCAGCAGCCATTGTCCGTGCTTTAATCACACAATCTAAAGCTCCTTTATCTACAGCTTTAACATTGGCATTGTCAATCCCATAAGCAGTCAAAGTATCAGTAATCACCTTACGAATCTGATCACCATAAAGTTCTTCTACTGAGGAATCTAAATCAATGCTGATACCATTATTACCTTGGCTCAAAGTAATTTGAATATCGGAAGATTCCAAAGTTCCTGCTAATGCAGTCTTCTTAACATCCATTATTTAATACTTCCTTCCTTTAGCCGAGTCCGAAGCTCAGACCAGTTATTTTTTATAAATTCGAGCGTCGTATTAGGAACATACTTTTCTACTAACGTAATGTTGTCATTAGCAATTGCTGCTCGTACCTTCGTTGCTGAAATAATATTTTGATCTTCAGTTTGCTTTCGATCAATTATTTTTACTTCAACATCAGGTGGTAGAACCCTAGTTAATTCTTCATTATATACATCTGTTGTCTTAGAATATGGTTCTTTACCTAAATACCGTCTCGTTATATTAAGCGGTTTTGCAATTTGATTCTTAAAAAGGGTTCCATCAAGTGAGGCTTGAAATCGTCCAACATTTTGATCATCTTTCAGAAAATATGCTGGAAATGTTGCATAACTAACCATATATTCTTTTCCTGGGACAACAGTTACATTTGGCAAATCCGCTGTTCCAGCTTTAACTAATTCATAGCGTTCAGCAAAAGAAAAAATAGAAACATCTTCACTAACAACAAAAATATACACATGATCATTTTCGTTACTTGCTGTTTCAACCAAATAACGGTGTCCCTTGGTAAAAGGATTAGCATTCATTACGATTCCAGCAACTTTACTACTATTTTGATTATCAAAATGTGGTAAAGATGAAATATAATCATGAATATTGGGCGTTCCGCTTTCTAAAATAGCTCCTTGCTCTACTCTTGCTAGTTCATGAAAGCCAACATATTGAAAGCTTTGAATATATTGTGGCTTTGTAAAAACAAACAGATGAAATCGCCCCAATATCGCAGCTTCGTTTTCTAATTTACTAACTAAACTATTAAAAGTTTCGCCATGACCCTGTATTTTTGAACAAATTGCAATATATTTTAATACATTTCCAGCAATTGAACCTGTTGCTAAAATATCGCCATTTTCTTCCCATACGAATGTCTTATCAATCGAGGCTGTTTCGCTTTCCGAAAAAATTTGAATACCATTAAATTGTAAGAATTTCTGCCACTTAGTAAAATTACGCTTCAAATGAATGTTTATTTCGCGAACTTGCATCAAAATTCCCCTAATCTTTCATTTTTTCTGCATAATGCCTTACTGCCTGTGCTACTGTAGTCACAACACCATCGTCAAATACGCCGGGAACAATTTTATCAGCTGTGGGATTAACAATCATATTAGCTAGACCAGCTGAAATTGCCATCTCAAGGCCAAAATCAACCTTGTTTAAGTTTGTTGATAGCAACCCTTTATATAACCCGGGAAATACGAGAATATTATTTACTTGATTCGGGTATTGGCTAGAGCCAGTTGCCATTACAGCTACACCTGCTTCTTTTGCTATTTGAGGATCAATTTCTGGTTTAGGATTTGCAAGAGCAAAAACAATCGGATTTTCTGCCATTGTTTTTACTTGTTCTTTACTTAACACATTAGCATCAGAAAGACCGATAAACACATCACGATCTTTTATTGCATCGCTCAAACTTTCGTATACCGTTTGATCACTGCTTTGTTTCACTAAATCAGTTTGGTAATGATTATAATTTTGACTATTAGGGTGAATTGGTCCGTCAATATCAACAAATGCAATATTTTTAATACCTGCCGCAAAAAGTAATCGAGCTGTGGCAACGCCAGACGCACCAACTCCATTAATGAGAACTTTAAGGTCTTTTAAGTTTTTATTAACTACTTTAGTTGCATTAATTAATCCAGCTAATACAACAATTGCTGTTCCCTCTTGATCATCGTGATAAACTGGAATATTAACTGCTTTAGAAAGTTTTTCTTCGATTTCAAAACAACGTGGAGCTTTTATATCTTCTAAATGAAATCCCGCAAATGATTCCTGCATATTTTTTAATGTAGTAACAAATTCATCAGCAGGAACTTGTTCAACCGTCAAAGGCAAGGCATTAACGTTTGCTAAATCTTTATATAGTAAGGCTTTTCCTTCGACAACTGGAAGTCCTCCCGCGGGACCAATATTTCCTAAGCCTAAGACAGCTGATCCATCGGTTACTAGTGCTACTAATTTCCCACTAAGAGTATACTTATCTTTAAGCTCAGGATAACGTTCAATGAGCTTAGAGATTACAGCAACCCCTGGCGTGTATGCTTCTCCCAGTTCTTTTTTATTTTTCACTTCAAATTGGGGTGCAATGTTAAGAACACCTTGGTTTTTGGCATGCATTGAGAGTATTTCTTCATCTTCCATTTGTCGAAAGCCTCCTCGTTTCATTATTAATATCTTACCATCTTTTTTAAAAAATTAAAATATTTACCTAGTTTTTAAAATATTTAAAAAATAATGTTATACTTTAACAATAAATGAGCACGAAAGGAATATAAAAAATGGATTCACAACATCAACAATTACTAGGTAACCTTGCACAAGATTATTATCTCAGTAAAATGGCAATTAGTGATATTTCAAAAAAATATAGCTTAAGCAGATACCTTATTATGAAATATCTTGACGAGGCTTTTTCTAGCGGGATAGTTGATATTAATATTCATACTGGATACGACCGAAACGCACAATTAGAACATGAACTAGCTCAAAAATTTAATATAAAAAATATATATGTTATCAAAGACCCTAATAATCCCCTTGATCGCGATAAAATTATTGCTAATTTTGCAGCCAATCAAATCCAATCGCTTATAAAGGAATATAAAGTAATCGGACTATCATGGGGAGAAACTATCTATAATGTACTAGATTACTTTAGTAAACAAACATCACATAATCTAACTTTCACACAATTCATGGGCGAAAATATGAAATATAAATCATCTGCCGCTTCAATGCGAATGGTGCAAAAGGCCGCTTCTAAGTATGACTGTCCTTACTACACCATTCCCGGACCATTATATATTCTTAATAACGCTGCAAGAAACGCTCTATACTCAGAGCCTGCTTTTACTCAAGCCTTTGATGTTGCCAATAGAATGGATATGCTTATTTGCGGATTAGGTACTCTTCAGTCAATTGATAGCATCCCTGCTTGGCATAATTGCAAAAATTTGCTATTTAAAGGAGTTAATTTAAGCCAAGTTGCTGGAATGGCATTTGGTCGTCCATACGATATCAATGGAAATTTCTTAATTCATCCTAATGATGATAAGACATTATCAATTCCATTAAATAAAATTCTCAATGTTCCAAAAAGACTTGCTATTATCCAACAAAAATCAAAATATCAGGCTGTTCTTGGAGCACTTCGTGGGAGTCTATTTACCGATATAATTCTTACTGAATCTATTGCCCTAAGAATTACAGAGAGACTATAAAAAAAGATCTGACAATTGTCAGATCTTTTTTTATTACCATAAACCAATAACTTTCATCCAAACGGTTCCAATTCCAACAAATACTACTAGATAAAGAAGACCGAGGATAAAGTTCATACGCCACCAATCAGCTTGTTTTACATAACCAGTACTAAACAGAGCTGAAGCAGGACCGTTAGCATAATGGGTAGTTGAACTATAAGCAGCTGCCGTTAATGAAAGAAGCATTGCTGCTAGGAAAGATGGTACTCCTGCAGAAATAGCAACCCCAAGGAATCCACTAAACATTGCAGTAACTTGAGCAGTACCTGAAGCAAATAGATAGTGACTGTAGAAATAAATTAGAACAAGAGCAAGTAGGATTACAAACCAGCTCATTCCGCTAAGTGAATGACTAACTGTTTTTGAGAACCATGGAATAATTCCCAACTTGTTTAATTCACCAGCAAGGAAAATTAAGATTGAGAACCAAATAACAACGTTCCAAGCACCGGTCTCATTTAAGACATCCTTAGTAGTTAAGATACCAGTTAAAAGCATCAAAACAACAGCAATAAATGCAACAGTCATTGCATCCATGCCAATAAAACTTGAAATCATCCAGAGGATAATTGCAACTGCAAAGATAATTAACATCAACTTTTCAGAAAGCTTCATTGGACCCATTTCTGCTAATTGTGAATCTGCTAATTGGCGTGCATCCGGCGTTTCTTTAATTTCTGGTGGATACATCTTGTAAATAAGCCATGGCACTAAAGCTAAAAGGATAACACCTGGTAGCAGAGCAGCCAAGAACCAAGAAATCCATGTAATGTTAACACCAAGCTCTTTAGCTAATCCAACAGCTACAATGTTTGGAGCCATGGCAGTCATAAACATTGCACTGGTAATAATGTTAACGTGGAATTCAGTAAACAGTAAGTAAGATCCCATTTTACGTTCTGTTCCATCTTTTGGAGATGAGTGGAACGTATTTGATAGGGCATCAATAATTGGTAATACAATACCACTAGCACGAGCTGTATTACTTGGTGTTGCAGGAGCTGTCACAAGATCGATTCCCATCAATGCATACCCTAAACCAAGTGATTTTTTACCAAAGTACCGCACAAACAATAACGCTACCCGTTGACCTAAACCAGTCTTAATAAAACCACGAGCAATTAAGTAAGCCATTGCAATCGTCCATGGAGTACTATTTCCAAACGCAACGACGGCTTCTTTCATTGGTGCGATTCCTAACAAAACAGTAAGAGTAAAACCAATTAAAGCAACACCGGCAATTGGCAATGGCTGTGTAATACATCCAACGATTGTTGCGATAAATAATGCCAATAAGTGCCAGGCAACAACACTAATTCCTTCCGGCCGAACTGGAGTACATAACCAAATTAGAACTCCAACGATTACCGGCCAGATAAATCCCTTATAATTTACCTTTGATAATCCCATTAGATTATTTCTCCCTTATAAATAATTAAAATTCAACGCCATCTAAGACTTCTTTCATCTTAGCAGCTGATAATTTGAGTTTTTCTACCTCAGTATCTGAAAGGCCATAATCAACTACTCTTTCAATTCCAGTTCTGTTAATAACTGCTGGCATTCCCAGATACAAATCATTAATTCCATATTGATTAGTTAGTGGCGCAGAGACAGGTAACATAACATTACGGTTTTCAATGATTGCCTTAACAATGTAAGCAAGATATTTAGCAACGCCATAGAAAGTTGCTCCTTTACCAGCAATGATTTCACTACCACGATTCTTCACTGCTTCTTCTAGCTCACTATAATCTTCAGAGGTTAAATTTGTAACTTCTTTTAAAGGCTTCCCATTAATAGTTGCTTCGTCAAATGCACCAAATGAGGTATCACCATGTTCTCCTAAAACCAATGCATCAATTTCATTCACTGGAACGTTAAGCTTTTCTGATAGCACCACGTTTAACCGCGCCGTATCTAATGAAGTACCCGTTCCAATTACACGGTGCTTGGGGAAACCGGAAAGTTGTTGTGTCACCGTTGTTAAAATATCAACCGGGTTACTTGAAACAACAAAAATTCCATTAAAACCACTTTCGACAATTGGCGTCACAATCGTCGAAAGAATTTTTGTGTTTTTATTAACAAGATCTAATCTTGTTTCGCCAGGCTTACGGGGAACACCAGCAGTAATAACTACTACATCGGCATCCTTAGCATCAGAATAATCCCCGGCATGGATGTTGACTGGACTAGTTAACGGAGTAATGTCTTGCAAATCAAGCGATTCCCCTGTTGCCTTTTCTTTCTTTAGGTCAACAATAACTAATTCATCAATTTCTTGAGTTGTTTGGAGTAATGAAAAAGCAAAGGATGATCCCACCGCTCCATCACCAACAAGCACAACTTTATGATGATGTCCTAACATAATTTTGTTTCCTCCAATAATAATTAATAAAATAATTGCTTTAGGCGGCTAAACACCGCCCTTAATCTTACTTTAAGCTACGGGCATAAACAGTAACTTGTTGACCTGCTTGACGTCCGAAGACAATCGTTTCCGCAATTGAGTTACCACCGACCCGGTTGTTTCCATGCAATCCGCCAGCAACTTCTCCTGCGGCAAAAAGACCTTTAATAACTTCTCCGTTACCGTCAAGTACTTGGGTTTTAGTATTGATGTGAATACCACCCATTGTGTAGTGAATTGCTGGTGCGATATGAATAGCAAAGAATCCCGGCTTACTAATTCCCCGATCCATTCCTGTTGTCCGGTGGAATTGCTTATCATCATGGTTTTCAACAGCTTCATTCCAGGTAGCAACAGTCTTCTTTAAGTTTTCTGGATCCATATTAAGTTTCTTAGCAAGGTCTTCAATTGTATCCCCATGTACAACCAATCCTACTTTGTCATAGAATTCAATTGCCTTAACATGATCACGAATGCCTTGGTCAAAGATTAGGTAAGCACTGTGTTCTGGCAGAGCAGTAATCGCATTAGCACAAATTTTCCGCGTGTTTAATTCATTAACAAACCGATTACCTTCAGCGTTAACCATAATAGCACCTTCACCACGAACAGCTTCACCAATTAAGTAAACATGTGGATTATCTTGTTGAACAGTTGGGTGCACTTGAACCAAGTCCATTTGCATTAATTCAGCACCGACACCTTCACCAAGTTTCAAACCATCCCCAGTAGCACCTGGTTGGTTAGTTGTCTTGTAATCTGCTAAATCAGGACGGAAACGTTTGATGTATTCCTTAGAAGCACCAAAGCCACCAGTAGCTAAAATAACGGCCTTGGCATGAATAGTCTTGATTAAGCCATCAGCATTTGCTTCAACACCAATTACTTTACCTTCATCATCCTGTAATAACTTAGTAACTTTCATCTTGTTAATTACTGGAATGTCTTCTTTTTGTACTACTTCTAACAAGCTCTTTACCAAAAAGCCACCAATTGGCGCCATGCTTGCTGGACGGTGAGTACGTTTACGGGACATCCCACCAGTGATAGTAATATCATCAAGCTTAATCCCATGATCTGCTAACCAATCGATTGCTGGTGCAGTATGGTATACGAAGTAGCCAAGCATATCTTTATCGTTTAACCGACCACCATCTTGGTATGTTTCGTGGTAAAAGTCAGCAACGTTATCAATTACACCATGATGCAATTGAACATTGGTTTCTGCAGCATTCATCCCAGAAGAAGCACGGTTTGTGTTACCACCAAGTTCCTCTTCCTTTTCAAGTACAACAGTCTTCATCCCTAATTCATTTGCTTGAATAGCTGCTGATAGACCAGTACCACCAGAACCAATAACAATAACATCATAATCATTATCTAATTTACTTACTGATAATGGTTGAAATTTTTCTGCCATGATATTGTTCTCCTTTACTTTTATCATTCTCTTCTCACTAACAGCCAAAAGGAGTGGAACAAGTCTGTTGATTAGTCAAGCTCATTACCACTCCCGCCAGAAGTTTTATTAACCTCTTAGCCTAAACCGCTATTTACTTGTCACGATCAACATTGGTCATCTTAAGCATGTCCATCCATTCATCGTATTGCTCTTCAGTAAGTTTGCCAGACTTCAAAGCAGCTTCTTTTAAGGTACTGCCTGCTTTGTCAGCAGCTTGAGCAATCTTAGCACTATCATGGTAGCCAATGTGTGGTGATAATGCAGTAACAGTCATAAGTGAATTATCAACTAATTCAGCCATCCGTTCTTCATTAACCGTCATACCATGGATCATCTTGTCCGCAAAGCCCATGATTGTTCCAGTCATCAAATCAGCAGATTCAAGGAAAGCATCAATCAATACTGGCTTGTAAACATTCATTTCAAAGTTACCTTGAGAGGAAGCCATTGTTACAACAGTATCATTACCGAATACCCGCAGTGCAGCCATTGTTACGGCTTCAGCTTGAGTTGGGTTAACCTTACCTGGCATGATTGATGAACCTGGTTCGTTGGCAGGGATGTTCAATTCGCCGTAGCCAGCCCGTGGACCAGAAGCTAAGAAACGAATATCTTGAGCAAGCTTGAACATATCAGCAGCCAATGTCTTCAATGCACCGTGAACAACGTCTAAACCAGAGTGGTTGGCTAAGCCGTAGAACTTGTTTGAGTCCGCAGTTAAGTTTAAGCCATATACTTCGCTAAGTTTTTCAGCGATCTTTTCTGGCATTCCTTCAGCAGCGTTCAAACCAGTACCAACAGCAGTTCCACCAATGGCTAACTCATTTAAGGTTGGTTCCAATGTCTTGATGTAGTCAAGGTCGTGTTCTAATGAAGCAACGTAACCGGAAAGTTCTTGACCAAATGTCAATGGAACAGCATCTTGCAAGTGGGTACGACCAACTTTGACAGTCTTCATGTACTTCTCTTGCTTAGCCTTTAATTCATCGATTAAATGTTGAACAGCTGGCTTCAACTTATCAAGCGCTTCTAAAGCAACAACGTTCATTGCTGTCGGGAAAGTATCATTTGAACTTTGCCCCTTGTTAACATCATCGTTTGGTAAAATTTCAATGTCAGGGTTGATTTCGTGTGCCTTATGAGCAACTACTTCATTAGTATTCATGTTGGTTTGCGTACCAGAACCTGTTTGGTAAACCTTTAATGGGAAGTCCTTACGCAATTCATCATCATTTAATGCTAATAATTCATCAATCGCCTTAACGATTAAGTTACCCTTTTCTTCTGAAATCGCCTTGGTCTCCATGTTAGCTTGAGCCGCCGCTTTCTTAATGTTCAGTAAAGCACGGATAATAGCTAATGGCATGTACTGACCAGTTGGGAAGTTATTACGACTCCGTTCAGTTTGTGGTCCCCATAATGCATCTGCAGGAATTTTAACAGGACCTAACGTATCTTCTTCAGTACGGTATTCTGACATCTCAAAAACCTCCAATGTTTTAATTGAGCAATCATAACTTGTGAAATGTTACACATCATTTACACATCTATCCTACATTGTAAATAGAGGTATAGTCAAACGTTTATACTTCTATAAAATTCACTTATAGTTATTGTGTTACTCACTGTTATAATAGCGTTTTCAGACGTCACTTGCAAAAATTTCACAATCTATATCAGTAAAAAAGGCTCTACAATATTAAGTACTGATGAACTACCATCGGTGCTTATTTTGTTT